>CALGPR010000247.1 GCA_937960425.1 uncultured Lentisphaeria bacterium | reverse complement strand
GTATTGAGGCAATATGTGCTTGCAAATAAGATTGTTAATATTGCAGATAGTGTGTTGTGTCTCGTACTTGACCAGAGAAAGTGCAGGGGGAAAATAAGTTTTCTGAAATAAATCTAACAATATAAGTTTGGGAATGGATATTCTTCGGTGTAAATGATTTCGATTATACCGTATTTCAAGAAAATCAACAATAATTATCCAGAAAGAAAAAAGCGGAAACGGTCGAAGATCGTTTCCGCTAAAAATTCAAGACTTTGATCAAGCTTTTTTATGTGAACGATGAACAAGTCTTTGCCCCCATTCGCGAAGACGCTGGAATGCTGCGTACAAAGCCGGAGTGAAAACAATTCCAACAAGCGTGGCAAGCACCATTCCGGAAAAAGTTGTCAGGCCGATGGCGTGACGGCTTCCTGCTCCTGCCCCAGAGGCGACGACTAATGGAAATACCCCGAAAAGGAAGCTCCACGCCGTCATTAATACGGCACGGTAGCGGAGGTTTGCTCCATTCATTGCCGCTTCAATGATGCTTTTCCCGGCTTCTCGTTCCTGTTTTGAGAACTCTACCATCAAAATGGCATTTTTTGCAGCAAGTCCGATTAACATCACCATTCCCAATTGGGCATAGATACTCAAAGATTCATTGAATATCGTTAAGCCGAGAAGTGCTCCAAGAATTGCAAAAGCAACAGAGAGCATCACAGGAATCGGAATTGACCAGCTTTCATATTGAGCGACCAGGAAGAGGTAGGCAAAAGTTAACGCCAATGCCATTAAAAAGACGATTTGTCCTTCATTTTGCCGTTCCTGATAGCTCATACCAGTCCATTCAAAATGGTAATTTTCCGGAAGATCAACACTTTCAATCAAATCGTACAACTGTTTGGAACTGACTCCTGGAGCCGTTTGGGCCTGCATTTCTGCACTGGTCATTTTATTAAAACGGGTGATCTGCCGCGGGCCGACAACATATTTAAGTTGGGCAATTGCATTCAATGGAACCATTTCGCCGGCATCATTCTTGATTTGCAGTTCCGTAACGTCATCAAGCGTTGAGCGGAACTCTGCCGGTGACTGCATCTTGACTTTATAGTTATTGCCTTGCATGGTAAAGTCGTTGATGTACAAGGAGGCAAGCTTACTTTGAAGAGTTGAAAACAGATTGCCGATGTTAACCCCCAGAGTTTCTGCTTTTTCGCGGTCAAGAGATAGATACAGTTGAGGCGTATCCGCATTATAACTGGTCATGGCATATCGCGTTTCCGGCGCGCTCGAAAGATCCATTGCCAATTTCTTGGCTGTATCAGATAATTCCGTTGCATCAATGTCGCCAATTCCACAGAGTTGGAATGTTACGCCACCAGTAACACCGAGTCCCATCATTGCCGGCGGAGTAAAGATCGTAATTCTGGCATCCGCAATCCGATTGGTACGTCGAGTAACTTCATCAATGATGGCATCAATCTGTGTTTCCGGAGTTTTTCGTTCATTCCAGGAATCCAACTGCAGAATGCACATGCCAACATTTTCACCACTACCGGAGAGCATACTCATGCCGGCGACACTCATTACTGTTTTTATCCCAGGAGTGCTTGCTGCTGCTTGAGAAAATTCTTCAATTGCGCGTTCGGTGCGATTCAATGCTGCGCTGGGTGGCAGCTCAATGTTACACATTATCACGCCCTTGTCTTCGGCAGGCAAAAAAGAACTGGGAATTTTATTGAAAAAATAATAGATAAAGAAAGCAACTCCACAAATGATGATCAAGGTAAGGATAGCACGCCGCACGAAAAAGCCAACGCAAGTAGCATAAACGGTTCGGCTCATATCCAGAATAAAGTTGAAGGGGCGGAAGATAAGCGGAGCTTTTTCCGCAGGTTTACGCAACAGAATAGCGCACAATGCCGGGCTTAAGGTAAGTGCCACAACTGTCGACAGACATAGCGAAATACACATTGTCACTGCAAACTGAATATAGATTGCACCGACCATACCACCATAGAAAGCCAGAGGCGCATAACAGGCTACTGTTACCAGAGTTGTTGCAATAACGGCTCCGGTGATTTGAGTCATACTTTTTATTGCCGCTTCCTTGGGGGACAAGCCTTCACGTTCCATCAGTGCCTGGCAGTTTTCTACAACGACAATTGCGTCGTCGCAAAGAGATCCAATAACGAGAATAAGTCCAAACATTGTCAGAATGTTGATGCTGAAGTCCATCGCCAGCATAAATGGGAAGGTCCCTAAGAGAGACACAGGAATTGCAATCGACGGAATCAAGGTTGCTCGCCAATCCTGCAAAAACAGCCAGGTAATCAAAACTACGAGCAGCAAAGCGACGATTAATGTCGTAACAATTTCGGTCAAAGTAACAGTGATAAATTCAGTTGGATCGTAGGCAACGTCATAACTGACGCCTTCCGGGAAGCGGCTTTCCCAGGCTTGGAGCTCTTTTTTTACTGCATTAACGGTGGAAAGAGCATTGGCTTCCGGGGTGCGATATACTGCCATACCAACGACTTCCTGTCCATCAAAATGACTTGTACCGGAATAGCTGCTGGCTCCAACTTCAACGCGGGCAATGTCACGAAGGCGGACGATACTTCCGTCGTCATCATGGCGGATAATAATGTTTTCAAATTCTTCAGGAGTTGTTAAACGTCCTTGCGTATTGAGTTTGTAGTTTACGTACGGATTACTGTTTTCTGTGCCGATTGATCCTGCTGCAGCCTGAATGTTTTGAGCAGAAACCGCGTCGTTGACATCAGAGGTTGAAATTGCCAAACCAGCCATCCGCAGCGGATCAAGCCAGATACGCATGGAGTATTCCTGTATGGACATTACTTCTGCAGAAGATACCCCGTCAATACGGGCGATGGCATCTTTGATGTTGGCATCAACATAGTTGTTCAACTCCATAGTATTGTATGTGGTTCCGTCTGTTTTAAAGACGAAAACCGCAAGCATATCGTTACCTCTTTTTTCTACCGTGATGCCTAATTTAGTTACATCCGACGGTAATTGTGGTTCAGCCCGCTTCACTGCATTTTGCAGGTTGACTAACGCCATATCAGAGTCGGTTCCGCTCTTGAAGGTGACAGTACAGGAATAGTTCCCGGAGTTATCGCAGGTTGAAGAATAGTATAACAGATCTTCCACCCCGTTGATTTCGTCTTCCAACGGCATGGCCACGGTCTGTGCGATAACATCGGCGCTTGCCCCAGTATAGGTAGCGCGAACATGCAAAGAGGGTGGTGCTATTTCCGGGTATTCTGCTACCGGAAGTTTATATAAACTGATGATACCGGCCAGAACCATCACCAGGCTGATGACAATGGCAAAGCGCGGCCTTTCGATGAAGATTCTTGAAAACATAAATTAATTCTCCTCAACAGGGTCAACTTCAGATCCGGGGAGGACTTTGTGAGTTCCCTGGGTAATTACAGTTTCTCCGGGATTGAGTCCGGATGAGACAAGTTGTTTGTCCGCAGAAGCACTACCGAGAACGACATAACGCTTTTCAACTTTATTATCAGAAGAAAGGACATAAACATAGGAACCATCATTGTCGTGCATGATGGCAGAAGGAGTTACTGCGGGGACAGGAGTCCCTGTTTTCTTTGCCAGACTTACTGCAACAG
>CALGPR010000246.1 GCA_937960425.1 uncultured Lentisphaeria bacterium | reverse complement strand
TTTTTGAGTTGACGAAATCATAGTCTGCAGTATTATTATCCAATAATAAGGGAAAATTGCAGAAAAAAGTATCCCCGAAAATTCAAAATCATTATCAGTTTCGCAGTTCATTTCATCCGCGGCAAGAGAACAAAGCAGGAACAGTAAAAAAGCAACACAGGTATCAACACACGAATCGGTAAAGTTTCTTATGCAACATAAATCAACAACTATCCGAGTCCCGATTGAGCCCGACGATCCATCGATCATCCGGGAGGAATCTTCCTGCATTGAATGTGGTACCTGTTCCCGTATTTGCCATGAACGGCAGGCCGTTGCCGGATATTTTACCCTGGAACAAACGGGTAATCATGCCATCTGCATTGAATGTGGGCAATGTATCAATTACTGCCCGGTCAACTCCTTGCAAGAACGTGATGCGTTACAGACAGTCAAAACAACTTTACGCCAGCCGGATCGGGTAATTTTTATCCAGACCTCCCCTTCGACCCGTGTAGGCATCAGCGAATGTTTCGGAATGCCGGTCGGGACTTTCAGTGAGGGGAAACTGGTCACCGCATTGAAACGCCTCGGGTTTCACTATGTCTTTGACACAAACTTCGCGGCAGATTTAACCATTATGGAGGAAGCAACTGAACTGGTAAACAGAATTTTATCTTCTGATGCCAATTTGCCAATGTTTACCAGTTGCTGTCCGGCATGGGTAAAATATATTGAGCTGTTTTTCCCGCAGTATTTACCTTACGTTTCTACCTCGCGCAGCCCACTGCTGATGAGCGGACCGACATTAAAGTTTTTTTATGCAAAAAAATATGGGCTGAAGCCGGAAAAAATTTTTAATGTTGCAGTTGCCCCCTGTACTGCGAAAAAAATGGAGATTACGCGCGAAGAATTTACCAGTACCGGGCGCCACCTGAACATCAACGGGATACGTGATTTTGACGCAATTCTAACTGTACGGGAATTGGGGAAGTGGCTCGCGGCAGAAGGAATTGATTTTGCCTCGCTGCCGGAAACACCTTATGACAGCCTTTGTGGCTCCGGAGCCGGAGCAATTTTTGCCACAACTGGAGGGGTCATGGAAGCGGCACTCAGAACGGCACACTATTTTCTTACTGGACAGGACGCCCCGGAAAAATTTATGACATTACAATCAGTTCGCGGTCTTGAAGAAATCAAAGAATCCACCGTTACCATTGGAAAACGCAAGATTCGCTGCTGCGTGATTCACACGACGGAAGTCGCACGTCGGCTGCTTAGCGATTTCAACAACACGGCAAAAAAATATGACTTCATTGAAGTAATGGCCTGCCGTGGAGGCTGTATTGGCGGCGGGGGGCAACCCAAATGTGACAACACAATACGAGATCAGGTAATTGCCAAACGCATTGCCGCTATTTACCAACACGATGCCGCCCTTCCCATTCGTTGCAGTTATCAGAACCCGGAAATTCAAGAATTGTATCATGACTTCTATGGAAAACCGATGAGTGAGCTGGCAGAAGCACTTCTGCATACTCATTATCATTCACGTGCCGGGGAACTTCATGTTCCCGGAAGCCCGGCGGAAACAGCCGAAAATAACCCATCAACACGTCCGGTAATGCCGGACAATTTAACAGTACCATTGATTCAGGAGAAAAACATGGAACTCAAAGGTAGCAAAACCGCGGCAAATCTTGCATACGCATTTGCCGGAGAATCTCAGGCCCGTAACAAATACACCTACTTTGCCAGCGTAGCCCGCAAAGAAGGGTATGAGCAGATTGCTGACTTCTTTGAACAGACGGCAAATAATGAAAAGGAGCATGCAAAGCTCTGGTTCAAAGCTCTGGGCGGTCTGGGAGACACTATGGCCAATCTTCTGGCTGCCGCAGAAGGTGAACATGAAGAATGGACGCAAATGTATAAAAACTTCGCTGAAATTGCCAGAGAAGAAGGCTTCACCGCTTTGGCAGCGCAGTTTGAAGGAGTAGCAAAAATCGAAAAGCGGCACGAAGAACGTTACCGCAAGCTTGCAGCCAACCTGGAGTCCGGAGAAGTCTGGGTCAGGACAGGTGAAAATCGTTGGGAATGCCGTAACTGCGGCCATATCTATATTGGAGAAAAAGCACCGGAAGTCTGCCCGGTTTGCAAACATCCCAAAGC
>CALGPR010000245.1 GCA_937960425.1 uncultured Lentisphaeria bacterium | reverse complement strand
GAATAAGAAATGAAAGCATTGTTCAGAAAACTTGTTGTACTGGTGCTCGCAATTGTCGTGTCCACTCAGCTTTTTGCTGGTTTTTGGGAATGGTCTACTCCGTATCAAGGTCCCAAAAAAGATGTAATTACGTTGATTATTACCGGGAATTACAAAGCACCGGTTTTGATTTCGCAATTGTTCCAGGCAGAAACTCGTCAACCATATTTGTTATTGCCTCTTGCCGGAGATGACAAATTTTATTTCTGTCCTAAAAATGCCAATGCTCCAGCCATGGCTGTGCCGGTTGCAGAATTTGCAAATTTTGTCAAAATTTTAAATCCTAAGCAGGTGATTATTCTTGGTGATTACCGGTATGTTCCCCAGGATTATATTGATGCGATTGATCCGGTAATTCCGAAGGTTGTTATGAGTGGGGACTGGCATTCTGTTGCCAAACAGCTTAGTGTCAATATGAATTTGAGCCGTTTATATCCTCGTTTTGAAACTCACTACGCCGAAATGGAGAAAAATAAGACTTACAAAGGCAAGCCTGGTCGTACCCGCATTGAAAAGAATGATGAAGTTGTTGTCGAAGAGGAAAGCGGTGACGCCGATTACGTTGTCGATACAGAAGTTACTGTTCCCGAGGCAGGTGCTGACAGTGGTGAAGAAGTGAATGAAACGGATCTGAGCGAAACAGAACTGATCGAGCCGGAAGTGATTACTGTACAATAACGTTTGGGAAATTCCCCATCAACAGGATTGCACTATGTTCAACCTTTTCAAGTTAGCAGGAAATACTTTTAAAGAATCTGTCCGGGAACCTATTTATGGTGTTTTACTTTTGTTGTCCGTGCTTTTAATTGGTCATTATCCGGCTGCGTCTTTGTTTGTGTTTTCAGAGCAGATCAAATTGGTGGTTGACAGTTCAATGGCGACAACGCTTACTTTTGGATTGTTTATCTCGATTTTTGCGGCAAGCCATACGGTATCCCGTGAAATGCGCAATGGTACGGTTTTACTTTTGATGTCTAAACCGGTTGCGAGATGGACTTTTGTCATGGCAAAAATCCTGGGAATAGCTGCTGCATCTTTAGTGTTTGTTTTTATTACTTCGATTGCATCGATTATTGCAATTTATGTGGCTGCGGATCAGTTTCATCAGAACTATACGGCATATTATTTATACTTGCTTGCAATTGCTGGAGCTTGTGTTGCCGGCGGATTGATGAACTTTTTCAAGGGGACATCTTTTACCTCTGCGATTACTCTGGTACTTTCAATTTTAATGCCGGTTTTTGCTTTGATTTGTATTGTTACGCAGAGTGAGCCGACGATTTCCATTGCCAATTACAGTAATGCATTGGTTCTTCTTTTCTTTGCGGTGGCAGCGATGTCTACTATTACTGTGGTCTTTGCAACGCGCCTGAATCTGGTGTCAAATCTCTGTGTTTGTACTTTGATTTTTTTCCTGGGTTTGGTTTCCGGTTATCTGTTCAATCGAGAAACGGGATCATCCATGCTGGACTTGATTTATGGCGTTTTGTATGCAATTTTACCGAATTGGCAATTCTTCTGGGTAGCTGATGCGTTGTCTGTGAATAGAGCAATTCCGTTTCCGTACGTGCTTCAGGCTGGACTGTACGTCATACTGTATATGATTCTGGCATCGATGTGGGCTGTAGCTTTCTTCTTGAATCGTGAAATAGCCAAAGATTCCCGTTGAGCTTTTTTGTTTGGTGAATAAGGTGTGTCTCTCTGTTGGAGAGCACGCCTTTTTTATTTGCTTATTGCAGAAAAGACATTAATCATTGATAATAGAATATGAAAGATGAAGAAAGTTTCATAGCAGAAACAGAGGGGAGAATCAAGGCGAGAAAGGTACTGTCCGAGAGTACTTCTGTTCAGGAAACTTGCAATTTATATGACAGAGAACGTGGAAAGCTACGCGAAAAACTGCGTAGCTTTTGTTCAGAGATCAAATCTTACAGAAAAATAATACGGTCAGTACTGAATATTTCGCATGTCTTCAACTGTTTGAAGCTGAAAATCTCGATTTTTCCATTCCAGTGATTCCCAACTGCTTTGCAGGAATCCCAGCAAGTGTTCTGCTGGAA
>CALGPR010000244.1 GCA_937960425.1 uncultured Lentisphaeria bacterium | reverse complement strand
TCACCATCTCAACCTGGGAGATGCAAGGCGACATCTCCGGTGCTGTTTTTTCTCCTGCTTCGGATTCAACAATTCTGAAGGTCGATGCAAATGCCTTGTTCCGTATGTTGTCTCCGTTCCTTTCCTTTTCGGCACACCACCCGGAAAAAGAATAAATACCATTTTGCTTTTCCGGAGAAAACAGTTATTGTTATGACCATTCGAATTTTACAATAAGCCATAAACCTGAGACAGGAAATCCCATCTGATGAAAACTGTACTTCTCAAAATCGTACCGGCAGCTTTTTCTCTTTTGGTCTTTGCCGGTTGCACCACCAGTTCTGAACACAAGCTTCCTGAAGGCGATCATTGCCGTTTTGTTGAAAATCTGTCCGCAATTGATTATTCTCAGGCAGACAACTGGGCGCTCAAACCAGCGAAAATCGAATATCCGGTGGATGTGTTTTTTGTTTACCCGACCGTCATCGATGACCACTATGTACTCAATATGGATTGGCGAGTTCCAGAGCATAACTTTCGGGCGAAATTGATCTCCGGTAGAGATACCGCGATGTTTGACGGAATTGCCAACGTTTACACCCCCTTTTACCGGCAGGTTTCCTATCCACCGGTTTGCACCATGCTGGCGGAAGATGACTTTGCCTCGTCCCATTACCAATTAGCTTACCGCGATGTGGTCAATGCCTTTCAATATTATATGGCCCATGAAAATAATGGCAGGCCCATTATCCTGATGGGACATAGCCAGGGCAGCGATCTGCTGATCCGGCTGATGAAAGAATTTTTCAGCACCCCGGAGTATGCTGAAAAATTGGTAGTTGCCTACCTTCCCGGCTGGCATATTACGCAAAAAGAGATAGACGACAACCATTTGAAGTTTGCAGAATCCGCGGATGATATTGGTGTTATTGCCATTTGGAACACCCAAACCCCGGAAGCAGATAAAACAGTTTTCAGTATTGAAGGCGGTTTGGGAATCAACCCGTTGAATTGGCGGCGTGACGCCACGCCCGCAGGGCCGGATCAACAGTTAGGCAGTGCCTTTTACAAGCAGGGAACAGCTGAAGTTGAAACAATCCGTGCCAATGAATTTGGTGCAGTTCTGCGTCCAGAAACCGGAGGGGTTGCTGTGAATCCGCCCAATCAGGAACTGTATTCTGCCGGGATGCCGGATGCGCCAGTCTCTCTTCATGGCGGCGATATTTCCCTTTTTCACAACAACATCCGAGCCAATGCGCAAAACCGGATTCAAAAGTATCTGCAAGCGCATACAAAGTAATCCCCCCATGCCCAAACTATTATCGTGCCAATTGTATGCGATACAGAAGAACGAAAAGAAAGATCACTATTTGAAATAAGTTCCGCTGGGTTATTTTTCGCTGTTGAATTTTTGGGTCAAAAGGTCTTGCAAATAAAGTCCAGCCAATTCATTTGAGGTAATTTTCGGATCTTCCGAGACTGGCAGCTGAAAGAGACATGCAGAAGTTGCTTTGAAAAGCAATTGCGCGTTGGCGAAGTTCTCCGCATGAAATAGCAAAAAAAGTGGACTCTGGCAATTGGCAATATTCCGTTGCGGAGAAAGTTCTTCAAATGGCCAATCGAAAGGAAGATCAATCACAACAGTTGCAGCGATTGTCTGCGGTTCAAGCCTTGCGGCAAGGGCAAGTGCTTGAATCGCTTGTTCACCGCCAATTCCATACAGGATAATTTTCTCATTATCGGATGTCGCAGACAACTCACGAATAACTTTTTCTGCGCAATCCAAGTCTTCAAAACCAGATTGAACTTCAAACGCGGTAGCGGTAAATCCTGCTTGCGAGAGAGGCCGCAAGGCGGGACGAACTGCTTTTTCGAGCTGAGGAATGGGCAATAAAACATGAAAGTTATTGTTTCCATTGCATGGCTGGACCGTTAAAGTTTTGACACTTCCACTTTCTTTTGAGGTTACACCATTTTCCCATGCAAAAGGCAGTCTGGCATTAATCCATATTCCGCAGCCAATAATGCTGATGCAAATTGCAGCCGCCAGTATTGGCGCAGGGAAAAAGAGATAAGGCGTCCATCGAATTTTTTTGTAAAATACCGCTCTCAGCCAGAACACCAGAATCAATCCTGCCGCCACCCCCAGCAACCAGGTCAGATCAGGAGAAGTGTAAAAGGTACTGAACAGTGCTGCCACCATATATCCAAGCACAGCTGCACTGGCATATAACACTATAGGATTCCTTTCTTTTCGATAAAGACCAATGCTCTGCTGCAGAAGAAAAAATAAAAATGTCAAAACAAAAAACAGAACGAAAATACCGTATTGAGCGGCGATAGTCAAATAATCGTTAATCAGGCTTAAATATTTTTCATCAAGCCACAACGGTTGATAAAAAGCTGTATACAATGAACCGATTTCAGGTATCTCTCCAAGTCCGCAAGCCCAATATTGTGCAATAATGCCCAACCCACCTTCCCAGATCAACAAGCGATTTCGAATCGAACCATCTCCAATATGTCCAATCGACTGTACACGTGAAACTCCGTCTCCTGTTGAGAGCAAAACAATAATCCAGAGACCTAAAAACAAGAAATTTAATTTTTTGGGAGAAAGAATGCAGGTCATAAGCAAAGCGAAACAACAGGCGACATATCCTCCTCGAGAATAGGTTGATGCCAGTAAAATGAATTGGATCAGGATGCAGGGAAAGAC
>CALGPR010000243.1 GCA_937960425.1 uncultured Lentisphaeria bacterium | reverse complement strand
ATAACGATGACGATCAGACACATCGTGGCGGCAAAACCGTCGTTCGTGCCGACCGATGACCCTCACCTGCTTGCTGCAGCCGCCGCATTGCTGCAAGTTTACAAAGACGGCGCAGCGGCAGGGGCAACTCGGGGCGAACTTCTGGAAGCCTGTGAACCTGTTTTATCTGACGGAGACCCGGTTCTTCTGAAAGGGCTTCACAAAATCATTCTTGACCGGACAGATTTTGCTGCATCCGCTGATATCGATTTTCCCGCCCTGCGGGAAACATGGTTTACTCGTGCGGCTGCCTTGTACACAAGCGCACTGCCGGAATCGGAACTGGCGTTCCACACCACAATCGCGGCAGGCGAGGAAATGCCTCGTGATCTGTATGCCGATCTGCCGGAATTTGAACAAATCGAACGCTATCGGGAAATGACGCCACGCGAATTACTGGAACGTTACAATGTGGCGCTTGTCCAGGGGTTGCTGATTCATGCACGGAATTTGGAATTGATTGTCGCCGATCCTGACAGCTCGAAATTACGGCGGATATTTAAATATCTGAAATTCTTCCGGTTACTGGCTACGATCACCCGTTACCAAGGCAAAGCGGTACATTTCAGCGGACAAAATGCGTTAAAACTGGTAATCAACGGTCCATATTCACTTTTTGCGGAAACTCGGAAATATGGAATCCAACTGGCATCCTTTTTTCCTGCAATTTGCGCAATGGAGCGCTATTCACTTCATGCAGAGCTGATTTGGAAAGAAAAACCATTGTCCTTAAATCTTGACGAAAGTGCCGGGCTAATCTCTTTTTACCGCAACTTCTCAAGCTATGTCCCGGAAGAAATCACCATGTTCCACAAACTTTTTAAAGCAACTGATACTGCGTGGAAAATTACGGGTGATACACCGTTTCTCAAGGGTAACAGTGGCGAAATCATCTTCCCGGATCTTGCTTTTGAACATACAGGTACCGGAAAAATATACTATCTGGAACTTTTCCATCGCTGGCATGCCGGAGCATTGACTGCCCGTCTGCATTTTTTGCAGAAACAGCCCAAAAGTCTTCAAAATCTTCTCATCGGAATCGACCGGGCAATACTGGCTGGAACCTCACCGGAAGATTACCTGCAGAAATATCCTGAACTCAAAGGCAGAATCTTCTTTTTTCGGAATTTTCCGGGAGTGGAACGCGTCTGCAAATACCTGGACCAGCAAATCGTCACGCATGTTTGAGCAAAGTTGCCAGCTCGCATCGTAATGTTTCCGTCGGCAATCCTACCACATTGTCAAACTCGCCGTCAATCCCTGCAATAATCATCTGACCGTACTCCTGGATGGCATAGGCTCCGGCTTTGTCCAACACATGCACTTTTTGCAGATATTCCTCAATTACCTCTTCGCTTAACGGCAGAAAACGCACCTGCGTCGCAACGGAAAAAACCTTATGAATTGCTCTTTTCTTGCAGATCAGTGCGACCCCGGTAATCACCTCATGGCTGCGGCCGGAAAAAAGCCGCAGCATTCGCTTGGCATCTGCTTTATCTTTCGGTTTGCCGATCACCTGCCCGTCAATTGCAATGACCGTATCCGCACCCAGAACCAGCGACTCTGGATGCAACGCCGCCACCGCTTCTGCCTTACGCTCTGCATTGATCAACGGAACCTGCTCCGGTTTTATCGCAGTGACAATCTCCTCTGTATCACAAAGAACAACGGAAAACGGTATCCCCATCTCCCGCAGCAATTCTTGTCGCCGCGGCGATTTAGAGGCCAGAATGAGTGGCATTGACATCAGGCGCCCCCAATTGCTGTGAAACCATCGGTGGAATTGGCATTTCTACTCTTCCCTGGACATTTTTGATTTCTATCCGCACTGATGGAACGTGCTGAACCCCCAATACGGATTGAAATAAAACCTTGACAGCCTCCCGATATTTCCTGGCTGTCTCAGCTAAAGGACGTTTACAATGTTGATAAGAAACCCCAATAATCAAACGTCTCTCCTGCCTTGCCTTCTCCAGCCGAACCTGCATAACTTCAAATTCCGGGAAATCATCCCCCAAAGAAGCCACTGCATCGCGTATGGCATTACGGGAAAGAAATAATTCTCCAAAATCTCCTTTGATCGAGATCCCCTTATTGTTTTTCCGCCGACCCTGATACCATACCAGAGCGACAAAAAGCAACAGTACAAACAGCACTGCCGCAAAAGTTCCAGCACCCAATAAAAAACCGGCAAAAAATTCACTTTCTACGACAGCTCTATAATACTCAATCCACCATTCCATTTCTGCTTACTCCATTCCCGTTAATTTCCCGGAACCGTTCAGAAAAATCAAAAAGCCCGTAGAAAAGTTTCCGAGAGGAAACATTCCACAGGCTTTGCTGAGTAAAAAACGCATGTTATGCGTTTTCTCCTCCTTCTTCGGCAGCAGTCTCTTCGACAACGTCCTCGATTTCCTGCACCAGCACATTCACCTGGGTAATGGTCGTCCCGGTCGTTTCTTCCACCTGCTCAATCACAGCACGCTGCACAGCTTCAGCGACAACTGGAACCTTGAATCCGAACTTGATATTCAACTTTACTTCAATCACGACTTTGGCAGAGTCATCATCACTTTTGATAATGGCAATCGCACGATCTTGAATTTTCCGGCTGCCGACAATTTCTGCAATGTTATCAACAAAGGTACTTCCCGCAAGTCGGGAAACCCCTTCGACACTCAATGCAGCCCGGCGCACCAGTGACGACAAAACGTTATCATGGATCTGAATGCTGCCAAGTTCAGAGTTCTGTTCAACCGCAGCCGGTCTGGCTGCCTTCTTCGTTTCATTGACATCCGCTTTCATCGTTTTACTCCTTCTTCAGAATCCGGGTTCCATACTGTCACTCTTTCCGTGACGGAATCCAGTTAGTTCTCTTTCTTATTTTGAGTTTGCATCATCCGTTCAATAAAGCCGGTATCGAAATTCCCGTTTTTGAAGTCCTGCTTCTGCAAAATTTTCAAACTGAACGGAATTGTCGTTTTCACCCCGTCGATCACAAATTCACTCAGCGCACGCGAACACCGTTCCAGCGCTTCCCGCCGATCTGAACCATGGACAATCAACTTGGCAATCATGCTGTCATAATACGGAGGAATTTTATAACCGGCGTAGCAGTGCGAATCAATGCGTACGCCAATACCGCCGGGCACGATATACTGCTTCAAAGTGCCGGGGCATGGCGCAAAATTGCGATCCGGGTCTTCAGCATTGATCCGGCACTCTATCGTGTGTCCGTTGATTTTGACGTCGCGTTGGCGTAAAGTCAGTTTTTCACCAGCCGCAATGCGAATCTGTTCCCGGATCAGGTCAATACCGGTAGTCTCTTCTGTTACCGGATGTTCTACCTGGATTCGTGTATTCATTTCCATAAAGTAAAATTCACCGGTATCTGTCAGCAGGAACTCAATTGTTCCGGCGTTATTATAATTGGCAGCCTTGGCTGCTTTTACCGCAGCTGCCCCCATCCGTTCACGAAGCTTCGGATTCAGGGCCGGAGATGGAGATTCCTCCATCAACTTCTGGTTCCGCCGCTGAATACTGCAATCACGCTCGCCCAGATGAATTACATTGCCGTAATTATCGGCAAGGATCTGAAATTCAATATGGCGCGGATTGGTCAGGAATTTTTCCATATACAAAGCCCCATCGCCGAAAGCATTTTCTGCTTCAGTCCGGGCAGCATGATACCCTTGAATCAAGCTCACATCGTTGTGGGCAATACGCATCCCGCGGCCGCCGCCACCAGCAGAAGCCTTGATAATCACTGGATATTTCAGCAAATGCGCTGTCTTCAACGCATCATTTTCTGTCAGAATCAGTCCTTCACTGCCGGGAGTTGTCGGGACACCAGCTTTCTTCATCGTTTCACGGGCGACAGCTTTGTCGCCCAATGCCCGCATTGCTTCCGGGGTCGGCCCGATAAAGGTAATTTTATGCTTCCGACAAGCTTCTGCAAAATAAGCATTTTCCGCCAGAAAGCCATACCCGGGATGAACGGCTTCCACATCACTGATTGCCGCAACACTGAGGATTCGGTCAATTAACAAATAACTGGCGCTCGGCGCCGCCGGCCCGATACAATATGCTTCATCAGCCATCATCACCGGCAAACTCTCCCGGTCAGCCTGCGAATACACCAGAACCGACTGAATCCCCAACTCTTTGCAGGCTCGAATAATGCGTAACGCGATTTCGCCGCGGTTTGCGATCAGAA
>CALGPR010000242.1 GCA_937960425.1 uncultured Lentisphaeria bacterium | reverse complement strand
TCCCGACAGGGCGGGTTTTTGCCGCGTTCGTGTTCAAGCCGCTCCGGGAAAACCATTGCAGGCAACTTTTGACGCATTGGCCGCTGCCGGAATCAAAGCTGACCTTTTTCTGCATCCCTTTATGGCTGTCGATCCCCTCTTCGCCGACAAAAATGTTTTTTTACCAGAAGTAGAACCGGATTGTTATTTGACCGCAGCAGGAGAGGATGGATTGCGGCAAATTGAGGTTTTGGAGCTGCTTGACGGTCGGCCCGAGGGAATTCATTTGAATGATATTGTGAAGCGTAATCGGCGTAAGGCTCCTGACATTAATGGGTATGCTGCAGCCGCGCTGCTGGCGTCGTATCCTTTGTGTGGAGACTATCTTTTGAATCGATCTGGATTAGCAATTTTGCCAGAGGAGCTGAGGTGCAGACGGTTTGTGAAATTGGTGCGTTTGATTTTTGTTCTGTTGCTTTTCAATGTTGCATTGTTAGGGTTCCGGTTTTATCAGACGGTAGAGCAGACCCGTTCTGCATCAGAGGAACTTGATGCTGATATCAAGCAGATGGAAGCGTTATTGTCCAAAAAACAGCACGAACTGAGTTTGTTGGAAAAGCGTCAGCACCTTTTTGAAAAACACTATGACAAAATCGTCAATGAACAAATTCTGCTGAATTTTATGCAAACCATTACGGAAGCATTTCCCGATTCTTTGTATGTTACCAGTCTCGGTTATGATCAGAATGCGATTTCTCTTGCCGTTACCGCTGGAGACGGAGCCCCGACAGTCGATACAATCTGGCCGATTTTAACCCCCTTCGGGACGTTGCCGGATACCGGATATCGTTTTTCCTCCATTGATGCTTCGAAAGGTTCTTATACGATGTCCTGCGTGATCAATCTTGAAAATAAAGGAGAGAGCAGCAATGGGCAACAATGAGAATCTGAAGCGGCACAAAATTCCCCGGCGATTAATTTTACTGGGTGTTGTTGTGGTTCTGCTGGCGGTTTGTGCCGTTCTGATCAATACGGATCTATCCGCTTATGTCATCGGAGAAGGGCGGTTGGAATGAAAAACTGAACAGCGGTGACAAGCTTGTCATTCATGAAGGAGATTTATGGCGTACCGATCTGAATGGGGCGCCGACAACTGAATTGTGGGCGCAGTTGGGACAGATCACGTCGAAATTGGGAATTGTCATTCGCCAGATTGGCGACTTAAAAATATCCAAATTGTCAGATAAAATCGTCGGGTATGAATTGGATTTTACCTGCGAAACGAGTTTACAGATGGCATGTGAGCTTTTAATTGCGATTTCTCAGAGTCAGCCTCGTTTTTTCTGGGTCAAACTGTTGATTACTCCAAGTGGTGGAAATGTCAAACTGAGTGGTCAGTTGCGCATTATTGTTGTCCCGGATGAAGTGGAAGCCCGTAAATTGTGGGGGGGGACAGTCAAAAGCAATACTGCTGCTCCGGAAGCGGGTGGAGAAACACCCACGGCAGAGTCAACCGACAACACAGCAGCTGCGCCGGCAGCCGGGGAGGCCGCGCAATGAGAAAATATTTTTATTATATTATTATTGGTATTCTGACTGTTACCGGACTTGTACTGTTTATCCGTATCTTTTCGGCGGATGAAAATATTTCCGCTGCAACGGATGATTCCTTTGATGTCGCCAGCGGCGGAACGGTAATGAAACCGGATGTCGCTGCAGAAATGAGTGCGAGAATCCCGGTTATTACCGCCCGTCCGGTATTTTTTTCAAGTCGGGGACGTGTTGCTGCTCCTCAGGAGTATTCCAAGCAGGATCCAGGAATTAAGGTTATTGGAATTTCGATGGTCAAAGGCGAGAGAATGGCGGTTATTGTTGAAAATAGTGCGGATACTGCACAACAACAGGTTAAGCAGATTTTCCGAAATGGTGATACCGTTAAGAAATTCAATGATCAGCCGGTTGTTGTAAAAGAAATTAAAGATACTTCTGTGGTATTTCAATTGAGCGACGGGATTCTGGAACGGAAACTGGTTCGGGAAGACGTCCGGTTCTCCAGAGGGAAAATTGGAAATTAAATGGTTTGTAAAACCGAAAGCTGTGAATAAAGACGATATTACACCGCAAATGATAGTTTAGGGTGAAACGAAGATGACAAAACTGAATATTCAATCAAGCAAATTGTTCCTGGCGTTACTGCTTTTGCAGACGGTTGGTTGTTCTTACTTCAAGGAAGCAGATAAAACTCAGCAGCAAATGACGCAGCTTCATATGCCGTTGGAACATTCAGTTCTGAAAAAACTCAAAGATATGGTTCCGGTCGAAGATACCAGTGCGGAAACGCAGGTCATGCTGTCAGATGGTTCGCTTGCTGATATGGTGAAGCTCGGCGAAGGGGGAATCGATACTCTTGCTTTGAAAGCTGCCATTCAATTACAGAAAGACAACAATGTTATTGGCCGGAACGATTACGAGCGTTTGCGAGATGATTTGAAAGTTGAGCGGGAACAGCTGACGGCTCTCAATTCCAAATTGAGCTTTGAAACAATTTTCCCTTCCTTGAAAGGCGATGAAAAAGTTGTTGTGAATTTCAATGGAGATAACGTCAACCTGCGCGATATTGTGCCGATGTTTCAAGCCGCACTGGGAAATTTCAATTATGAAATTAATAAAAATGTTACTGGGACAGTATCTCTTGCAATCAATGCAGAAATGACTTACAAAGATGTCTGGGAGCTGTTTTTACAATTGCTCTATCAGGGACAGGCGTATTGTGATTTTTATAATAATGTATTGTATATCAATCAATTATCTGAAATAGCAAAGGAATTTAATCGGGATAGTTCCAATATTTTAGTCTATCGGGTACCGATCAAAAATATGACTTCTGCCGACATGGTGACTTATTTAACATCATTTGTTACTTCCTCCGCCAGCATCATGAACTTGACTGCATTTAATTCTCTTATTTTGATTGATACCCCGGACAATGTGCTGCGCATGCTGGAAATCATTAACTTACTCGATAGACGGGAAAAGGCAAATTGGGAACGACTGGTCATTCCCTGTAATTATATTAAAGGTTCCAAGTTGCTGACTGAACTGAAGAGCGTTATGGGGGTTTTAGGATATGGCATTGACAACAAACTTGATGGAGCCGATTCAGCTGCCACTTCCATCCATATGATTGTCAATGACCGCCTTGGTTTTATGATTGCTTCTTCTGCGTCCAAAGAAGCGTTGGATGAGCTAAAGTACTGGGCAAGTCAGTTAGACCAGGTAGACATGGATGAATCGGTGTCCATCTTTTCCTATCAGGTGCAGAACAGCCGTGCAGACCGTCTGCTTCGAAATCTGGCAAGCTGCTTTAATATCCGAGGCCGTGTCCTCAGCACAACAGGAACAGAGTCGGATGTCACCGGTATCGGGTACTCTACGGAAGCAAAAGAGGCGGAGAATGTTGCCAATGAGCCGGATTCGCCCTTTACCAAACCGGTATTTTGCATGGCTGACCTGCAGTATAACCGCCTGTTGTTCCGCGCTACACCTCGCACCTATTCGTACATCAAGGCGGTATTGGCGCGGCTGGATAAAATTCCTCCACAGGTTTTGCTTCAGGTAACGGTTGTTGAAGTTGAATTGACCAAAAGTGATACGTTCGGGTTGGAATGGTCTCTGGAGCCGACAATTAGTGGGCAGAAGGTGAATATTGGGACACAATATCCAAATCTGATTCCCGGAGATGTCAGCGAGACGGGGGAACTCGGTGGAAAAATGTATCTCTATGATCCGAATAATTCCAATCAGTATCTTTATCTGAAAGCGCTTGCCGGGCGTGATTCCGTCAAGGTCATTTCCTGTCCTCAGGTGATGATTATCAGTGACTC
>CALGPR010000241.1 GCA_937960425.1 uncultured Lentisphaeria bacterium | reverse complement strand
TTATTATCATGATGAGAGTATAATATCTGAAACACAAACTTTCAATTCGTTTTTCCGCAAAAAACAACTATTTTTATACGCTAAAATTATATTTCTAACTTGGGAATTTCCCTGATATGCGAATAAATCAGACGTAAATCATTTTTCTTTTTCTATCATGATCGATCTACTCCGAAGAAATATATTCCGGGGAAAGCCCATATAAAATTCTTCCAAAGAGGGCAAACTTTCTTTTCCTCTATTGACATTAAAAACAGGGTTTGCTATAATTATTTAAAAAGGGGGGCTCCTCACTGTTTCGGGGCATTCCCGGCAGTAAAAAACACTCCAATGAAGAAGAGAGTTGCTGTGGGCAACATTGCTGCTGGTGGTAATGATCAGGAAGGACAGGAAAGCGTATGAAATTTTTTACGTTTTTGCGACGTATTTTGTTATGGGATGTTGTTTGTGCAACGGCATTATTCGTCGGAGTTGCCATTGCCCACAACTGCCTGTGGCTTCAGCCATTTTATCGATTTCTGTTCAATTCTGCAGAATGGTGCGGTCTGCTGAACATTTTCACGATTGCACCGGAAAATGTTTTTCTGGCACTGGCTCTCGGTTGGTGTTTGTTTGGGATTCTGGCGCTTCCCTGGGTGTGCCTGGGAATGGTAACCTGCCAAATTCATAAATGTTTTAAGCGAGAGCCGCAGCCACTCGCTCAGGATTGTCCTGTTTCTGCAGAAGATGCAATCGCAGGAAATCCTCAGAAAAAGTAAAAAATATTCCTGCCAGAAAATTATGACCTTCATCCTGCTGTCTTCCCTATCCTGTAGCAAGTCCTCCACAAGGCTTCGGTGTATTTTTGACCATCATAGCCTCCCTATGTTTGAACTAATCGGAAAAACAGCTCCAAGGTTAATCAGGTGTAAGGGAAAGCGAAGAGAGAGAAAATACAATCCAGATGGAATCGGTAGCATTGTCAAAACATATTGTAAAAACACAAGATTTCCACTGCAATGGATGCTGAGATAGAGAATGGCAGGAGCAAGACCGGACGCCTATACATACCAGCGATCATCCCCCCACGAAACATAGTAAAAAAATCACCGTATAAAAAAGACTTGCGACTATCTACGGGATTGCCGACTAATGCGTTTGCTGCCTTAATAATAAAAAAATAAACGAAGGGAGTTGCAGGGAAACGCTGCTTTTGCCTCTGTAAGACTTTCAATGATATATTAAGGAATGATGTAATTACAGTACAATGAGATCATGAAAAATTGATTTCATTTCGAACTATTACGATGGTAATCATGAAAATTATTTTAAGCAGAAAAGGGTTTGATTCCTCATTCGGAGGATATCCAAGTCTCATTTTTCAAAACGGATTGTTACAATCTCTCCCCATCCCTGCCCCTGACCGTTACGATACAATAAGATATTCTGACATTTATAGTCCTTATGATGGGTTAACGTTATATGATACTATGCGCTCGCTCAATATCACTAACATAAAAGCAGGACATCGTACGATGCGTTTAACAAAAGATCTACCATGTCACCTTGACCCGGATTTAGAGTTTCGGTCATTGCCGCGATACGATGAATGGGTTGGATGTTTTGGACAGAGGGGCGTTGCGCAAACGGTATTACAACAGCGAGCGGTCGGAGCAGGAGATATTTTCTTATTTTTTGGGTGGTTTCATGGTCATCCGAGCAATAATGAATTTAGTAAAGGCAGAGGGAGTCATGTAATATTCGGGTATCTACAAGTTGAGAAAGTGATTCATCCTGCAGAAGAAGAAATTCCTCAATGGTTAAAATACCATCCACATGCACACAGAAAAGATGTTGATGAGCTTAAAAATTGTATTTATGTCGCTCGAAAATACTGCAGTTGGAATAGGCAACTAAAAGGATATGGTCTTTTTAACTATAGTGACGCTTTACGTTTAACTAAGAATGGGTTAAGCAGGAGCAAATGGAATTTGCCTGATATCTTTAGAAATGTAAATATTGCGTATCATAGTGTAACGAATTGGAAGAGTGATTATTTTCAGTCTGCATACAGGGGGCAAGAATTTGTAATTGAAGAGAACCTGGAAATTGAAAAGTGGGCAATCAGCTTGATTGAAAAGAATTCCAAGAGATAGCTGGGGGATTATGCAAAAGCCAGATGCGAGAAGGAAAAACCTTTTGAGGAAAGGTTCTTTCCTTCTCGTGCACTTTCTTTTCCAAACCTGTTCGAGTCGCATTGATTCAATTGGTAAACCAATTGGATCAATGCGAGCTTGAAAAATCGGCACTCAAACAGGGAAAAAACCGCATCAGTCTCCAGATATTGGACATGGCTGTCGCAATCGTTCGTCTTCCACGCTGCAGCCAGTTGATTGCGATCCTTCCGGTGTTCACTTTTGCAATGCCCGACCAATAAGTCAATGGCTAACTGCCGATTTCACTGCAGACAGAGAGAACGCGATACTTGTTTTTTGAAATCGATTCACGACTTAAACATTGCCTTTATTCATCATTGTGGCCACGATAACCGAGATCACAAATTGTCATTCCCAGTTCAAATCCAAGGATTTTGGACACCTGTTACAAAGTTTTTTCGAGTATGGCCGTAAGGATTTCCCGGACGTACTTGCGCGCCCAAGATCCAGTTTTTCTTGGGGCGAAATTACCAGCCCCACCTGGGTTTCAAATTCAAATTTTTTCTACGCCGTGCCTTTGCCAATACATTCAACTTGCACTTCATAAGTGAAATAAAACTTCTTATCGCCTTCTCGTCCGCCGGTTGTGTCCGAGATTTTCCACACATTTGAAACGAAATGACTTGAAAAAGTAGCCTGTGTTCTGATTGATTATATCTACCACAATTTAATCAAAAACGAAAGGGAAACAGGCCATGAGAAATATAACATAAATCGATGCAAATGAGATTTCTGGAGCGACCAAAGTCGATGAAAAAGAGATTCAAAACCATCTTTCTTCGTTGGTTCGCCAGTCGGGA
>CALGPR010000240.1 GCA_937960425.1 uncultured Lentisphaeria bacterium | reverse complement strand
CACCGCTGGCATTTTGCCCAACAGACAACGACACAACGGTGTCGGCAGCCTCGCAGCGTCGAACCTTCCGAGAAACAAGTCGGATTTCCGCTGTCTAAAGGATACCCCGAATTTTGTCAAAACGAAGTTCCGTAATATTCAGTTCCGTCCCGTAAGAGAGCATTGTCCCTGCCATCTTACGGAACTGGCGTCAGTCAAGCGGATCAATTCTGCTCATCAAGATCAAGTGTAATATCGAGTTTCAGGGGATCATTTTTATCTGTTTTAATATTGCACAACAATTGAAGCCAACGAAACCGTCTTGGTTATCTATCCTTTTCCGGAATCATTGCAATATGATTCGCACAGCGGTGGAAACGATTCTATCCTCAATTTTCCATATCGCCATTCAAGTCCTTTTTTTACCGGGCAGAAATCTTTGAGCCATAAAAACATGTTGCCGGAGACAAAGCCAACCAGTCTGAAACATCAAACTGTAAAATCACAGCATCAGCAGGCTTCAGAACACCGATAGGACAGGGGCTGAAAAGTTCTGCCAATTCAGATAAAATCGGATTATGCCCAACAAGCAAAAGACAATTGAATCGTGGATCAATATTCCTGAGCCAGGAAAGAATATCTTCACAGTTACCATGATAAAGGACAGGAACTGTTTCTATCAAAGAGATTGACTTATCCGCTATTTTTGCAAAAATTTTCGATGTTTTTATTGCCCGCTTTGCCGGGCTGGAATAAATCATGTCAACCGGGTAATTTCTCTCGACCAGCAAAGCAGCAACACTTGCTGCCTCTTCTTTCCCCTGCATTGACAGTTTCCGCTCCCAGTCAGTATTACCGATACTTTCCGCTTTCGCGTGCCGCTGTAAAATCAAAGTTTTCATTTTTTCCCCGCTTTTTTTACATTATATCAAATTCACACAAGGGAAGTATATCCGAGCTTCAAGAAAAAGGCAAATTTCCTTGAAAGAAAGCAAAAAAAGTGTAGAGTATACGCTGGCTATTCGCAATACGCCGTAAAGTATTGCTGAAATATGACTCTGGGAAAATTGTATGCACGAACAACAATTTAAATTGGCATTGATTCTTGACCGGCTGCGCTCAGCACATAACACCGGAAATATTTTCCGACTTGCGGAAGCAGTCGGCGCAGCTGAAATCATTGCCTGTGGCTATACACCGGCACCACCTCATCCCAAATTGGCAAAAACTGCCATGGGAACAGATGCCATGGTTCCCTGTCGCCGTACTGAAAGTTCACTGGATGCTGTTCGTTTATTGCGTGCAGAAGGATATCGGCAAATCCTGGCGGTGGAATGCTCTGAGCAAAGCCAATTTGCCTGGAAAGCAAACTATCAATTTCCACTGGCTTTAATTCTTGGTAACGAAGCATTGGGAATATCTGCAGACACCCTCAAGGAAGTTGATGGTATCGTCAGTTTACCCATGTTCGGAAAAAAAGCTTCTATCAACGTCGGCAATGCTGCGGCGGCTGTTCTGTATGCAATACTGGCAAAATCGGGGAGAACGGTTCGTTCTACACCGGAAACACTTGACTCATCTACAAGATTGCCCAATGCAGAAGGAGAAAAAGAACCATGAAAGTCTTTTTAATGGGCAAAAATCTCGATGATATTGCTCCGCTGCTTCCTCAATATGATTTTAATGTTGTTCCAACAATCGGAGATGCTGAGTTATTGATTGCTCATGGCGGAGATGGAACTTTGTTGCAGGCGGTGCGGGCAGTGCCTTCTGACATGCCGATTTGGCCAATTCGTGATGCTGCAACAGCAAAATGTTGTCCATTTCACGATTACCGGAAACTTTTGGAACGTTTTCAAACGGGCAATATCAGATTACGCCAAATGCCAAAACTGGTTGGAAGTTACGGTGGAGAATCGCGTTATGCCATCAACGACATTTTTATCCATAACGAAACCCGTTTCAGCGCACTACGGTATCAGGTGCTGATTGATGATGAACTCTATGCCAATGAAATTGTCGGTGATGGAGTCGGGATGGCAACGGTTCATGGAAGCACTGCATATTACCGCAGCATTACCCACAGTATTTTCCGTGTCGGTGTAGGATTGGCATTCAGCAACAGTACGGAAGAAGTCAGCCATCTGGTACTGCCGGAAAATGTTCGGGTAAAAATCCGTATTGTCAGAGGCCCCGGCTGCATGATTGCCGACAATTCGCCGGACTTTCTCCGCATTCCGGAAGGAGGAGAAGTTCTTTTGCAACAGGCATCGGAAAAAGCCCTGGTATACGGAATCATGGATTTCATGTGCCCGGAATGCCGTCTCCTGCGTCATCCGAATAAATACCCTGCTCATTATTTTGCCCGCTACGCTGAAGCGCACCCGCAAATGGAAAAACAATAATGCAGGGGAATTATTCCTTCTATTCCGGGTTTTCTCCAGATAGGCACATGAATTATTGAGACGCTAAACGAAATGCTATGAGGTGCAAAGTTTTTTATAAATTGTCTCCGAGGCGACTGCAATGACACTACATGACATTCCGTCTTTGAAAATCGAGTTTCGGCAGGAAACATGTTTTTCCACGAATACCCGAATTGTGCCAGAGCGATAACACGGAGAAGTGGGAAATATCCCTGGCAAGTTGCCTCTATCCGGAATAAACAGGAAAGGTTTGTTACTTTGAATCTGAAAATTGTCATTACCGCCGGCCCGACTCGAGAACGCATCGATACAGTCCGCTTTCTGTCCAATCGCAGTACCGGAAAAATGGGATATGCTCTTGCCTCAGCTGCTGTCCAACGCGGCTGGGAAGTTGTTCTGATTTCCGGGCCAGTAACTCTGTGCCCTCCAGAAAACGTAACTTTTGTAGCTGTTGAATCAGCTGCCGAAATGGCTGAGGCAGTAAAAAACTTTTCCCCAACCGCCAATATAATTATTATGGCAGCGGCAGTCGCGGATTATCGGCCAGTCAGTCCACTACCCAACAAAATGAAGAAATTACCGGGAAATCTAACACTGGAGCTGGAGAGAACAGAAGATATTCTCGCAGGGCTTGGCAAAAATAAACCGCAAGGGCAAATTCTTGTTGGCTTTGCTGCAGAAACCGACGATTTGCTTGCCAATGCTTCAGAAAAACTGAAACGTAAAAATCTGGATTGGATTTGTGCCAATGATGTTTCCCGCAGCGATCGAGGATTCGGATCCTCCGATAATGCAGTCACCATACTGGGCGCTAACGGCGAAAAAATTGAGCTGCCATTAGCTGATAAACACATCATCGCGGAAAAAATACTCGATACAATCTGTTATTCAGGCAAATCCATATAAAGGATGCGGCAGCAACTATCGCAAACAGTGATAGAGCCGGCTTTGGCTTTATTCATCGTCTGCGGGACAACTTTCATAAAGCAATGTCCGCAATTGCCATTTTCGATTTTCACCAGCGCCGCACCATCTCCGGTACCGATGATGCGGTTATAAGTGCTCAATAAATCCAAATTCCGGATTGCCGCTTCTTTTGCCGGACGTTCTTTTTTGAGTTCTTCAATTCTATCATTGACCTCATGGAAAAGATCCCGCATATCGTTGAGTTCATTTTGAGTATTTACTCCATATGCCGCAGTTTCCTTTGCAAGTTTTTCAACAACGGTTCTGGCATCTTCCAATTCGTCCATCAGTTCAATTGCGCGCGTCTCAAAATCACTGATTCTGGCTTTGGCGGAAGCAATTTCAATCATTGCAGCCTGATATTCATCGTTGTTGCGGATCGAAGAAGAACGCTTTTCAATTTTAGCCAATGCGTTTGCTCCATCTTCGGCACCGGATTCGGCTTTCCGTAACTCGAGTTCCAATTCTTTTACGCGATCTTTTGCTGCTTTCAATTTATTTTTTTCTGCTTCGTATGCAGACTTTAATTTCGCCGCCTCCTTGGGAATCATTACTTTGCGAAGCTCCAAATTGCGGATTTCCATATCCACGTCCTGAAGTTTTAAAAGCTGTTCCGCCCAGTCTGTAATCATAGTAATCACCTGTCTCTTGTTAATCAAGCAATTGCACAGCAAGATAAAAAATACCAGCCATTTCGCCCTTGCGGTATTGCTTTTCTGATTCAACCGTTCCTACCATACTCCCCTGCTCCGTTTTCCATCATACATTAAAGCTGCCCATTATTAAAAAGATCCGGAAATTCATCCGCAGCAGAAGTTCTTTTCCCGCCAAAGGGTACTCCCAATTTTTGCCATGCCAGTGGTGTTGCCACACGTCCTTTCGGGGTACGCACCAGAAACCCCTCCTGAATCAAGAAAGGTTCATAGACTTCTTCAATGGTTCCTTCTTCTTCGCCAACAGCAACCGCAATATTTTTGATTCCTACCGGGCCGCCATTAAAATTATAGACAATCGCCTCCAAAATCCGATTGTCCATTTCGTCAAGTCCATTACTGTCGATATTCAGCATTTCCAGAGCCGCTGCTGCGACTTCTCCAGTAATAACCGAATCAGCCCGAACCTGAGCGTAATCGCGAGCCCAGGCAAGTAATTTATTGGCGATACGCGGAGTTCCCCGACATCGCCCGGCAATTTCCCGTGCCCCGGCTTCATCAATTGCAATGCCGAGAATCCCGGCAGAACGCATCAAGATTGCCGCGAGATTTTCAGGGTCATAATAATCGAGCCGGCAAGCCAAACCAAAACGGCTGCGGAGCGGAGCCGACAGCATTCCCTGCCGGGTAGTTGCTCCAATTAAAGTGAATTTTGGTAAATTCAACCGCACAGAACGTGCACCGGGCCCCTGATCCAACATGATATCAATAAAAAAATCTTCCATTGCACTGTATAAATACTCTTCAACAGTCGTATTCAATCGGTGAATTTCGTCAATAAAAAGAATATCCCCCTCTTGAAGAGAAGTAAGCAAGCCGGCCAAGTCGCCAGGTTTTTCAATCACCGGGCCGCTGGATGAT
Organism: uncultured Lentisphaeria bacterium; assembly: GCA_937960425.1. Lineage (GTDB taxonomy): Bacteria > Verrucomicrobiota > Lentisphaeria > Victivallales > Victivallaceae > UMGS1518. Next base: position 1 of record CALGPR010000240.1, on the reverse strand, counting down.
T
>CALGPR010000239.1 GCA_937960425.1 uncultured Lentisphaeria bacterium | reverse complement strand
AATTGATAATTGCTGGCATATTATTGCAAGAGAATTCACTTGAAACGAAAGAAATCTTGCAAAATGCTGGCAAAAAGTCAAGGTACGATCGGAATTCAAAGTGAGTCGTTCAACCCTTTGTTGCGCGATATTATTTTCCCCATCATACGATGGTAAAACTTGCCGATGCAATTGACTGGCTGAGTTTTGAAGATGCTTATTGGCTAGCGTTTGCGCAGTCTCCAGGCCGGTTTATTTGATGATCGCACTGCACGAGTTAAATACACCAGCTGCATGAGTGACAAAGCTGTGCTTGATGAATGGCTTGAAAATCCTTCCCGATAGTATTGATTTACCGGTGAGACTTATTTTGAACATGAATATCCGAGTGATCCGTTGACAATGTCACACTGGTGCAAATAGCTTTTCTTGGGCGGCGCAAAAAAAAGACACTCGAAGGAGGTTTGAAAAAAGGACTGTATGAAGGTTTCATCAAAAAATCGGAACATCCCGTGTAAATATCGGCAGCCCGTACAGAAAAAGCCTACGCTATCCAACAGGTGCTTGGCTTTACGATTGATTGCGTGAACGTCTGGTAAAATCCGCACGTAAAAATGGTATTTCAGTTGTGACAAACCAACGAACGGATCAGAAAAACGGTTTTGCGTAGCCAAAATGAACTGGCTTGCGGGAGTAGAAGCATACACAGGAAATCCCAACGATGGGCACACCCTGAAATCCACATTGCAGCAGATATTAAAAATTCTTAGATTTGAACCGGAAATGGAGATTTGTGATCTCGGTTATCGCGGTCACAATGATGAAGGCAAGTGCAATGTTTAAATCGTGAATTGATTTCGAAAACGAGGATCGCATTTTCTTTGCCGGTGGTGGAATCGGCGGTCAGCCATTGAACTGGTGATCGAACATGGTAAAAGTTAACACCGAAAGGGTCGCAATCAACTGCGTGGCAGCTTGGAAGATGAACTGAATGTGATCTTAACGGCAGCCGGGTTCAATATCCGGAAACTGATGCGGGCATTTGTTCTGTTAGAGGGAATTTCCAAGCTTGTATTGATCCAGTTGGTCTACCAATTGAATCAATACTATTCAAATCGGTTTGGAAAAAGAAGCGAACGAAAAGGAAAAAAACTTTCAAATGCTTATCGCGTTGAGACACCGAATCTGGCAATTGATTGAGTCCTTGGGAATATCTGAAGTTTTCAATTCGAATCACGGAAGTAATTTGCCAGCCGAGTTTATCGCTCTATTCCGAGTCAATGCAGTTCAAATCAACAGGACGGATATGGCATTGCTGGGACAATGCAAAGAGGGAACACTTTATTAAAAAGAATACGTCAGCTTCTACAGTTACATTTGGGGGGGGGGACATTATAGATTTTTTCGATTCTGCAGAATCTGAACCCGAATGAACTCCTCTTCAGAACTAGCTGGAAATAAGCCGTGAGATCAAGGAAATTGAAGATTTTATACAATTTTTTCGATAAAAAGTGATCCAATTTGGTGAGAGGAACCAAACTGTACAAAAAAAGAACGCAGGAAAAGAAAAGTTTGGGGCAAAAATTTCTTTTCCCACGTTCTGGATGCAAGCTATGGAATACTCAATTCCCATGTGCGTTCAACTGCAAAAGCCGCAAGAATTAAGAGCATTGCTATTGCCGCCAGCAATGGCCCGTATTCATGGTACTCGACAAATTTTGGTTGTTCTACAGTGGTTTTCTCTAACTGATTAATTTCATCCATGGCAGCTTTAAAGCCCTCTGCATCATCGGCATGGAAGTAACGCCCGTCAGCAACACTGGCGATTTTTTTCAACGATTCTTCGTCAAAGTCCGAGCCCGCTGGACGGACGCTGTAGGTCCCATTGGGGTTTTTCGCATAGTAAATTGCCCGATTGCCGCCAATTCCAACAGTATAGATGACGACATTCGCTCCTTTTGCTAATTCTGCCGCTTGAAGCGGAGTAATGCGATCCTGCACATTGTTTGCTCCATCCGTAAAGAGAACAAGAACTTTACGCGGACCGTTTGTGCTTTCCAAACGTTTAATCCCGCTTGCCAGAGGTGAAGCAATGCCTGTCCGAGAACCGAGAATTCCCGGGCGAAGCTCCTGAAGATTACTCAACAACCAGCCGTGATCCAATGTCGGGGGAGAAATATTGTAGGCAACTTCCGAGAACCCGATTAAGCCAATTCGGTCGTTAGGGCGAGCCTCAATAAATCTCGCAATCTCTTTTTTTGCAACTTCAAAACGATTGAGAAGTTCAGCGGAATTGATAGCTTTTTCCAATTGCGTTTGGGTTTGAATATCTTTTGGGAGATCTGTGACCTCCATGCTGCCGGACAGGTCAAGGGCCAGAATAATATCAATCCCTTCCGCGCGGACAACAACGTGTTCATTGCCTACCCGTGGGCGGGCAAGTGCTGTAATTAGCAGAACACTCCCTGCAAGATACAGAATAAAAGGAATAAGAGGCATCCGCCGGAGTACCGCTCCGGCAGCAACAAAACGTCCTGTAGATGGCACTTTTAGCGAGGGCTGGGGACGCAGTGTCCAGATATACCAGAAAAGAGGAATCAAGCCAAGAAGTAACAAAAGCAGGTACTTGTAGGCAAATTCAATCATGGTGTTCCTCCTTTTGCTCAATCGCTTCATTTTCGGCCGGTTCAGTGGAAACGACAAGTTCATCTGCTTTATTTACCGCATTTTCCAATAATACAGGATCCGGTGCCGCTTTAGCAAATTTTACCAGATCTGCTGAATTTAGAAAATCACGGAGATTTTGTCGCTGAACAACGGATAGCGGCAACCGGTAGTTTCCGAGTGTTGCCATGAATTCATCTGTGGTTTGCCGAGTTGCCGGTAGGGAAAAACGCTCTTCCAGATATTCGCGGATAATGTCGCTGAGTTCTGCAAAGCCGTTGTAAAGCTCTTGGTTGTTAGCTGCACTACGAATCAGAGATCTCAGCTGATTTAAGCGGCGTCTTGCACGGTCCCACGGTAATTCCGGAGTGGTTTGCGCCAGTGTCTGATGATGCCGGACAATCAGGATTGCAACGATACCAAGGATGACTACTCCCAGCATAATCAATACGCCCCACAGCCAATTGTGGTTGGGCAGGGGCGGTTCGTTCAGGTGGCCAGCCAGTTGAAGTTCATCAGTAGTTGTTGTTCCCCGGACACTTTCAAACGGGGGAATATCCAGCGTAAAGGCATCAAGCTGGGTTGTCTCGGTACGGTTATTTTGCAATTCCACAACCAGTTGTCCCGCTGGAATCATTCCAAGAGAAAAACTTTTTATAGTAAATTGAACTTCATAGGTATTGTAGCCTAACGAATTTTTTGCTTTAACGATTCGGGGAGAGTTAACAACAACAGAGCCTTGCCCTGGCGTTACTATTGCTGATGCAATACTCATATGCCAGGGTAGTTTGATTTCAGCTGCTCCAGAGACTGGCCTGCCCAGCTCTACTGAGGTCGGGGTCACTGTGATTTCGCCGACAATCTCAGGTGCAGCATCGCGTGTATAATTGTAAAAATAGATTCCGGACAACAGAACAGCAATCAGTAAAACAAGTATCCCAACTGCAATGCTGATGCGGAACCATGTTTTTTGTAAGTTATTCATAAGGACTATTCTCCGTTAACTGTGCCGTTGACGATTGCGGCGTCTGCGGAAGAAGTCAATCATGGGACCAAGAGCATCGCTGTTTGTATCCAAATCAATTAAATCAACTTTTGCCTGATCACAAATATGTTTTTGGCTTTCCCGTTCTGCCATCGCCGCTTCGATATAACGACGTCTGGATACACCGGAACCACCGAATATAACCGTAGAACCGTTTTCTGAATCTTCCAGAAGAATACGACACCCCAAAGGCCATTCCCGTTCGGTTTTATCGGTAATACGAACGGCTATCACGTCGTGACGACGATTGGCTATTCGCAGAGAACGGCGATAATTGGTGTCAAGAAAATCGCTGATCAGGAATACTACTGCGCGTTTTGAGAGAACACGAATGGTTTCCTGCAAGGCCATATCGATATTTGTTCCCGTGTGCGCAGGTGTATGAGCAACTAATTCCCGAATCAGTCGCAGAGTGTGTTTTCTGCCGGAACGTGGCGGTAGATACAGTTCAATTTCATCTGAAAAAAGCAAAAGCCCAACTTTATCATTGTTACGGATGGCACTGAATGCCAACATCGCAGCAACCTCTATGGCTTTGTCGCGTTTGGTTTTGTCGCCAGATCCGAAATTTCCCGATTGCGAAACGTCTACGACCAACATGACCGACAATTCGCGCTCTTCGACATATTTTTTGATGAACGGAGTGCCCATGCGAGCAGTAACGTTCCAGTCAATGTCCCGGACGTCATCTTCGGGGGTGTATTCCCGCACTTCATCAAATTCTATTCCGCGCCCTTTGAAGACGCTGTGATAGGCTCCTCCGATGATTTCATCAACCATTCGGTTTGTGCGGATTTCCAGTTTCCGGATATTTTTTATTAATTCAGCAGGCAGCATGATATTTAATCCTCCTTAATACCAATTTGACGTTCATGAAAAGTTGACGGATTCGGAGAATGTTGTCGCAACTTTTTTCGAGCCCATAATAAAAATGGCAGGAAAAGAATGACAGATGCCAACAAACGTCTCGATTTTGTCTATTTTCGAGTAGCGAATTGGTATATTTCCTGTGAAAATATTTCCGAAAAACTACGGAGTCCGCAATTCATCCAGAAGCATTTTGATGATTGTATCCGAAGAATATTCTTCGGCCTCTGCTTCGTAATTGACCATAATGCGATGTCGCAATACATCCGGGGCAACATCTTTGACATCCTGTGGAATAACATAGGCTCGTCCTGCCATGAAAGCCATTGCTTTTGACGCCAGAACCAGTGCAATTCCGGCACGGGGTGAAGCTCCGAATTCAATATATTGCGTAATTTCGTTCAGGTGCGCTCCGCTCTGGCGTTCTGAAAGCTGTTGCTGACAGCCGGGACGGGTGGCGACAGTAATGTCCAGAATATACTCAAGAATCTTTTCATCGATATAAATCTGGTCAACGACCTCGCGTGCATCGACAATGTTCTGAAGTGTGGCAACCGGTTGCGCGGAAAGCTGCAAAGAGGGATGTGCCATGCGTTCAAGAACGGTACGTTCTTCGTCTCGTTCCGGGTAAGCAACTTTGATCTTGAACATAAAACGGTCAACCTGTGCTTCCGGGAGAGGATAAGTTCCTTCCTGTTCAATCGGGTTCTGAGTCGCCATTACCAGAAAGGGCAGCGGAACAGCAAAAGTTTCTCCGGCAATGGTAACCTGTTTTTCCTGCATACATTCCAGTAGTGCACTCTGCACTTTTGCCGGGGCCCGGTTAATTTCATCTGCCAGAACAATGTTGGCAAAAACCGGTCCGAGTTTGGTACTGAACGTGTGTTCATCGGCATTGTAGATACGCGTTCCAATCAGGTCTGCGGGGAGCAGATCCGGGGTAAATTGTAAGCGGGAAAACGTTCCGTCCAATGTTTGCGCCAGAGTTTTTACGGTAAGGGTTTTTGCAAGACCGGGAACTCCTTCCAGCAAAACATGTCCGTCAGCCAGCAATGCTAGTAGAAGGCGGCTGATCAGATGGTCTTGCCCGGCAATAATTCTTCCGAGTTCTCCTTTCAACGGCTGAAGAAAAGCCGATTTTTCCTGGACTATCTTGGCAAGTTGAGTAATGTCTGACTGTTGCATTATAATTTTCCTCCAATCGATAGATTGATTTTCCGCATTGGTCTGTAGTTAAAAAACAATTGCATCTCCATCGCGGATTTCTTTCGCACCGCATCTCTTTCCCGGGGTAAAAAATGGTATATTTTCACCATTTTTCCTCTTCATTACAGCGAAAAATACACCGTCGCGGAGTGGTGTCAAGCAATTTTTATAATAAAAATACAAAAAAAATCCCCAATCACTGCCTGTGACTGGGGAAAAAAGGCTCCATTCTGGATGAAATTATTTAATAAGTTCTACGCGACAAATCCCTTCGTCACCGCCGGTGCGGCATACTTCAGCACGAATGGAACAACTGTTGTTGCCACCATTTTTACCGGCCGCATTGAGGCGGAAAAAGTTGTTGTGGTTTTCTGCTCCAATGATTCCATCCTGTTCACAAATTGCCACATCCGTCCCGTCAAAGTTTACCATAACTTTGCGGATTTTCAGAGTGACCCAGCCGTCCATATGGATAAAACGCACACCCTGCATAGCTCTGGCTGTGTCAGCATCAATTTCATATTCAACCGTTTCCCATTGATTGTACGGCAGGGCTTTGAAATTGACATTGCCGATGACCGGAAATTCATCTTCCGGAAGTTTTGTCTCCAATTTCAAAGCTTCTGCTACGTAAGTACGGCATGCGGTCAGCAGATCCCCTTCGATTTTCATCGGTTCTGACAGCGTCGTAGAAGCAACAAAGCTTTCTTCAAATGGTTCAAGGTTCGCTTTCCCGGAAGCAAGGGTTTCATCAATATACCGTTTCCAGCGTTGCAGATAATAGTCGCGAATCAATCCGCTCCAAAATTTCAAAGCGTAGTCATTAATTGGCGGGCCCCAGATTGTGACCAGGCGGCGCGCGTTTGCTTCATAATAGTCTTTGAGTTCTGGCGTTTCCCCGTGCATCCTGGCAAAATCCGTCCAGTGTTCCAAACGCATATAGGGGTGATGTTCCAGCAATGCATCCGCCTGCATCCCGAGTTTTGCAAAAATTTCATACCGTTCGTTGGCCGCTTTGGCATCGCCGCGGGATACTGCTTCAAGAATCAACAGAGAAAGTTCTTCCATTTTGATCCCGAGAACCATGGCAGAAAATTCAAGGGCATCTGCAATATAAAGCGGATTATTGCGTAATTCATCGCCAGCTTCAAGAAGTTTTTGCACAGATTCAATGTATTTTGTGTTATCAAATGAATCGTTAAAGCGACGCAATCCTGGACGGCTCTGCCAATTAAAGCTGTCAGGCGCCTTGAAATTGTTAAAGCGGCTGTCGTGCAGGAGTTGATAGGATTCCTTCAGAACTTCCGGGCATTTGCCATAACGGGTCATTCCGTAATTGTTCATCCACGCGGTAACGTCAATTTTTTGATCGCTCCAAGTGGCATCCGCCATCATTTCATACACCATTTCATTGTTTTCAATTCCTTCTGGTGCCGTGCCGATTCCAACCAGATTGCCGCGGTGCGGAGAATCGAGAACTTCAAGGTGCCCGTTGGCAAAAAAATCTAATGTGCCGGTATGGCAGTTGCGTCCCCCCATATTCGGGATTGTACTGTAAATCCATTGCTTATTGAAAAAACCATCAAAAAAGTCACAATTATAACTGGTTTTCCAGGAGAATTTATTGTAATTGACCGCAAGGTCAAGGATCAGCATCTGCTCATCTGGTACCGTGCTGACCAACGCAGCCAGTGCATCCGGAGTCCACTCATGGCGATGATAGCCAAACATCCAGCCTTGCAAAGTCCAAACAGCATCGGGATTTGCTCCGGCAATAGAGCGGAAAATCGCGTTCCCGTAACGTGCCAGCAAATCATGTTTCGCTTGCGGGTCATCCTTGGGAACTGGTAAATCCATTTCGTTGAAGGAATCAGCAAGGTAATATTTCCCTTTGCCAAATTCTTTTTCCCATTCCTGAATAAAGAGGTTGCCGATGGTTACAAAGAGCGGTTCATCGGGAGATAACAGCCAGGAATGATTTTTTTCTGCAAAGGTAGACCAACTCAGTTCAGAAATTTTAATTTCGGGATAAAGGCGTTTCAGGCCTCGGGGAACAAAACCGGCAAATGCGGGAAAAACCGGGGTCATTCCAAGTTCTTTCAGCCGGTCAATAATTTTATGTTCCAACTCAATCTGATCTTCGTGCCAGGACGCGGGCAGGGGGCCGTCATGATTGATGATATTGCCCATACGTTGCCACGGCAAATGAGCCGGGCCAACGTAAAACTCATTGATCTCTTCTTCTGTCAGCCCCAGTTTCCGCCAGACGCGGATTGCAATAGCTTCATTAGCACAGAGCGCCAGCGGGAAATCATATCCATGAAACGCCATATAGTCAATTTCTTTTTCCCAGCGACGCCAATCCCAATAGGCCGTCGAATAACCAAATGT
>CALGPR010000238.1 GCA_937960425.1 uncultured Lentisphaeria bacterium | reverse complement strand
GATTAACTTATATCCTCATGTACAATTATGCAAGTTGCGAAGATATTTTTTTCCACGAAAATACAAGCTTCCCCTATGGTTTTCTTTACGGGCAGCCGGTCTGAGTTGTAACTTTTGAAGCGTTGTGGTAAATTATAATAAGAGATTCAGAATTATCCCCTCGTCAGAAAGGATCAGTGTTATGGAAGAAACTTTATTCAGCCGGCAAACAGACCGGCCTCTCGCCGATCGTCTGCGACCTCAAACCCTTTCTGACGTAGTTGGACAGGAACATCTGCTCGGAACAGATGGGCCTTTACGCATTATGATTGATTCTGGCAAAATCTCCAGTTTTATCCTCTGGGGGCCGCCTGGATGTGGGAAAACAACTCTGGCAAGACTTCTGGCGAACGTCTCCAATATGCACTTTGTCGCACTTTCAGCCGTTTTTTCCGGTATTGCTGATTTACGAAAAGCCTTCGAAGAAGCGGGGGAGCGGCGCCGTTACGGAGAACGTACTCTACTCTTTGTTGATGAAATTCATCGCTTCAACAGAGCGCAACAAGATGGCTTTCTCCCGTATGTGGAAAATGGGACTGTCACACTGGTTGGAGCGACAACGGAAAATCCATCATTTGAATTGAACAGCGCTCTTTTAAGCCGATGTAAAGTGTTTGTTTTACATGCACTTGACGCTGCCAGTCTGGAAAAAATTCTCAAACGCGGGGAAACAACTATCGGGCGGCCCCTTCCATTAAACGACGAAGCCAGAAAAACTCTGATTGAATTATCTGATGGAGACGGTCGTTATTTGATCAACTTGATGGAAACAGTTTTTGATCTCGCTATTCCAGGCAAAACACTGGATAAATATGCGCTTCTGAAAATGGTTCAGCAACGCGCCCCGGTATACGACAAAGATCGTGACGGTCATTATAATTTGATCAGCGCTCTGCACAAATCTCTGCGCGGCTCAGACACTGACGCAGCATTATATTGGGCTGCCCGAATGATCCAGGGAGGGGAAGATCCATTGTACCTGCTGAGACGACTGACCCGTTTTGCTACCGAAGATGTCGGCCTTGCTGATCCCCGCGCGTTGCAGATGGCAATCGCGGCATGGGATGCTTATGAGCGTCTTGGTTCTCCAGAAGGAGATTTAGCCATTGCCGAGTTGATCGTATACCTCGGTACTGCCCCCAAATCCAACAGTGTGGAAACTGCCTGGATTGCCGCAAATACGGCAGCCAAAGCGACCGGCTCACTGACTCCCCCCGCGCACATTTTAAACGCCCCGACAAAATTGATGAAAGACTTAGGCTATGGAAAGAATTATCAATATGACCACGACTTGCCAGACGCTTTTTCCGGGCAGAACTACTTCCCAGAAGGAATGGCTCGACAATGTTTTTACAATCCGCCGGAACGAGGATTTGAACGGGAAATCCGCAAACGGCTCGCCTATTGGGAACAGTTGCGCATCGAAAAAAATACGGAAAAAAAACAATAAGTCCAACTTCAACGCTTATTATTACTCTATTTTTTACGCCGAAACCCGAACGGCACATGAACCGATGGAGTATACGGCGCAGACGAAGATAAATGTACCTCCTGGTCATCAAAGAAAATATGCGGCTGTAACGTGGACAAAATTCTTCCTTTGTCCATTCCCCCCAGAAAGAACGTCTGATCCACTCGAATGTTCCACTCCCGTAATGTCGTAACAACCCGTTCATGCGCCGGAGCACTCCGGGAAGTCACGATTGCCGTTTTCAGATACCGCTTGTATGCCGGATTATCCAACACCTTGACATCTTCCAACTCTCGGAGACGCGCAAGTTTTTCAAATAGATCCGCCAAAGGTCCTCGCGGCAATGGTTCCGACGCTTTTGCCTGTTCCGATTCATGAAAAACGGCCAAACCACCATCTTGATAGACCGCTTCAGCACTGGAATCGGCCACAACGCCATCAAAGTCAAACGCAATCCGCAATTCGGAATCATCTTCCGTATCACTGGATGCACTTTGCAGAACCTGACCTGCCGCAAATCCTTCTCTTGCCGCAGCCTCGACGTCCGGAAGATTTGCTGATAAAAATAAAGAAACGTTGTAAGCTGGAATATACTTAAACGGAGAGTCTCCCGTTAAAAATGCTGCCCGGGTGATATCCAACCCATAATTGCGAATGTTGTTAAATACTCGCAAACCGGTATCCGGATCATTATGACTAAGTAAAACGACTTCGACTGGCTTTGCGTCCGGGAAAAGTTCATTCATTCGCAGCAAACGACGAACAAACGGGAAAGCGATCCCACACTCCAGAACATCCTGTTGGTGTTCTCGCTGATATGCCCGATATGCGGCAAGTCCGCATGTGCGAAAGATTTCATCCGCTTCATCCAGCTTGAATAACGCGCTCGATGCAACTCCGATTACCAACTTTTCTTCAATCCGAAACGCCATTTACCTCTCCTGTTGACCCAAGCCATTTAGCCACGCAAACAATCTGTTGCAAATTACAACAGGTAATTTTAATCGGCAAACCACTCCCCCAGATGAGTGAAGACAAACCCATCATCATTTAAAGCCGGGTAGCTCCGATAAACCCGGTCAATTTCTTCAATTTGCCCGGGGGAAAGTCGTTTTTCAGGATCAAAACACCAAATTCCAGGACCAGGCAACAGCCCCTGACGCCGTAATATTTCATGAATCCCCGCCATTTGCCCGCAAAAATTGTTAGCCGCATCATAAATTGCCCCACTGCAATCAGTAAGCATGGCGGAACGAACAAACAACTCCACAGGAATCTCGTTTTTTCCCATAGCAACAGCTTTTTGTATTTGTTCCAGGAGCTCGACTGCTTTTTTAGCCCAGACACTCCAACACCCAGATAATCCGCCCTTCATTCTGATTTTGCGGACACCTCCTTTCACAGGAATATGGTATTCCGTAAGCAAATCCGGAATCATTGAATCTACATTTCCGGTATAAAGAGTAACATCGCCTCCAGCTTCCGCAACAGCCCTGACCACGTCCAGTGTCCGATAGCGATCAAAAGGAGCAATCTGAATCGCAAGCAGATTGTCCAATTTGCAAAATGCCCTCCAAAAATCCAGAGATAATTGCCTTCCCCCAAAAATATGAGGTAAATAT
>CALGPR010000237.1 GCA_937960425.1 uncultured Lentisphaeria bacterium | reverse complement strand
GCGGCAGCTTGAATCGGAGTTGGAGATGTAAATCCTTTGTCGACTAAGGCGCTGAGGATCGGTTCTGTGATGCCGAGGTCTTGAAACGTAAGAGTACAACTGTCCATAAAATTATTTTTCCCTGCAGGTAATAGGTTGAGTCGAATTTTGCCGCATGGGGGCGTCCTGTCAGGGCTGATGGCGGAACGGGCGGTTCATGAGGGAAAGGCCTTTTCCACAAAGCGGAGTTTTCGACAGGAGGATTCTCTGCTGGAAAATACTTCCGCTGAGAATACTTACATTTTCATAACTATACTCTGGAATTCTTTGATGTCAAGCAAGTAATCGAGAAATTAGTCTATAAATGTCTAAAAATGACTATAAATAAGCTGGATGAGGGAATCGGTAGTGACAGTTTCCTGAGAAAGCCGCAAAAGGTTGAACCAAATACTTTCCCGAGAAATGGTTACAAATTTTGCCAAACGGCACAGATCGCGAAAAATTCTATTCTGCTCCGGTGTCGTCGCGGGCAAGGTTTGGAAGTAATCCAGATCAATATCCAGGAAAAAAGGCTCCGCCGGGGAGAATTTTGCCAGGCTCAGGCGGCGAGATAAGAATTGATCGGACAAAACGCTCCGGGAGTAACGGCGATACTGTTCTTCCTCCGTGGGAAAATTCGGATAGGAAGGAATATCTGGAGGAGATACGACAACCAATCCTTCGGGAAGTGGGCCGATTTGGGGGGTATGAGAAAAAACGATACTTTTTTGTATCAATCCACACCTGTAGGCATAATCCAGATGTTCATCGTGGTGGAGGAGGGAAATATCCATACGGATTTTTTCTTCTGGGGAGACAGGGGCAATCGCAGGCGCCGATTTTCCGGAGCGAAGAAGTGCAGTAAACGCTCGAAGGGTATCCGTATGATAATCCAAAGTAAGCGCGACCGGCAGCAGCTTTGTCTTCTGACGTTCCCAAAACCAGGGAAGCAGAACCTCATGGTGGTTTTCTACAATATAGAGACTGCGGTTCCCGGGGAGAGGCAGTATTTCAATTTGTCGTGTGATGTGCATGATCGGTAGTATAAAGCATGAGGTGCATTTTTGCAAGAAAAAAAGAAATGTTAACTGGCAAAAAAAGAAAATGCGTGTATAGTAAAAACCGTTATCTGAATCACAGGAAATTCTGATACAACAGTTTTCGAAAATGATTGAAAAAATTGAGTTTTGAATTTGCAAAACACAATATTTTGATTATAGTAAAGCCTCGTCAGTTGATTCTGGTGGGATAATAGC
>CALGPR010000236.1 GCA_937960425.1 uncultured Lentisphaeria bacterium | reverse complement strand
TGCGGATGATTTCCCGCCAGGCTGCAGAAGGAACCGAAGATAAGGAACGGCTTACCGGAGGACTTTTCAGCAGCAACGGGGCCGTTACTTTGCTGTCGGATAACGCGGTTATCAATCTGGATGCCAATCAGGTTGACTTTAACGGCAATGTCAAAGTCAACGATCAGGACGGAAATACCGTTACCGGCGGAAAGTTGACCATTCTATCCGACAATGTTGCCGATGCCGCTCCGGAAAAAACAGTTATCGATACCTCCAGCGAAGAATACGATCCCTGGGCTGCCCAGGAGACATTTACGCCACAGCAGGTCAGCATTGGAGAAGGAAAGGTTTTGCGCGAAATTGTTATCAAGGACAATGTGGAAATCCGCCGCGACAACCTCTTTGCCACCGGCGACCTGGCGCATTACAATGTTGAAGATCGCCTTGTTACTCTTACCGGAGAAGGGGAAAATCGGCCGTTCCTGTCTGATGGTAAAAATGCCCAGCGCGGATCCAAAGTATTGCTCAATACTGCAACGGGGACAACTCGTGTAATTGATCCGGAACTGGTAAAGGTCGACAATAATCTGAAGTTGGGGATCTGACGCCGATGCTGGAGGCGTTCGAGACGATATTTGAACGATTGCTTCCCGGAACAACGTTCCGGAAGCATGGATCGAATATGGCCTGGATTGCTGCAGAAAAACTGCTGCGGCTTTTCCTTTCTTTTTTCGCGATGATCTATGTCGCGCGGCAGATTGGACAGGAGCGCTTCGGAGAGCTCAGCTTTGCCATTGGGGCCGGTGCCATTTTTTGTGTTGGAGTAAATTTTGGAATTGACTCGCTGCTGGTTAGAGAACTGGTCCGCCGCGAAAAAGACCGTAACTGTATTCTTGGGTCGGGGGCGTTGCTGAAGTTTAGCGGTTTTTTGATAATGACCGTTTTCACAGCTCTTTATCTCTTTCTGGCAAACCCGGACAGGGAAACAGCATTGCTGGTGGTAATCGTTTGCGCGGGCTATCTCTTTCAGACAATCCAGGTATTTGACCCTTTCTTTCAGTCCCGGGTGGAAGTTCGGTATACCGTTATTGCGCAGATGTCGGCTTTTCTGCTTTCGACGGCGTTGCGTTTTTATTTTGCATGGCGCAATGCCCCTCTCTGGCAATTTGCTTTGCTCGAAGGCCTTTATGTTGTTGTCAGTGTCGGCGTGGCCGGAATTTTTTATCACCGCAGTGGGTTTTTTGTGAAAAATTGGCGGCCGGCATTGCAGGAAATGGGAATGCTCGCCAGAGGAGCACTGCCTCTGTTGTTGGCAGAACTGGCAATGATTGTCTTTTTGCGGACGGATCTTTTTTTCCTGGAACACTACGGCTCGAATGAAATGGGCTGTTATGCACTGGGAATGCGTTTGACAGGAATTTTTCACTTTATTCCAGCTGCAGTAATGACAACCTTTTTTCCGTTGCTGTTGACGCTGCGCGAGGAAAAGGATCCGAAGCGTTATCGGGTAACACAAAAGCGGATTTATGCACTACTATGGCTGGGCGCAGCGGCATCGGTGGCGATTTTGGAATTTGCGGCTCCATGGATTGCAACGGCCGTTAAAGAAGAATATGCCCCGGCAACGTTGTTGACACAGATTTATGCACTTTCCCTTTTCGGCATTTTTTTTGATACTCCGATTGGATTTTATTGCGTCTCGGCG
>CALGPR010000235.1 GCA_937960425.1 uncultured Lentisphaeria bacterium | reverse complement strand
ACATTTACTTGACAGTACTCGCAGTGCATTAATGGCAGGGCTTCAAGCCGCAAAAGCCGGCAAATATATCCGTGATATCAGCGCTGCGATTGAAGCGGTCGGGCGCAAAGCCCATTTGGGGATTGTCGAGGACTATGTCGGGCACGGCTGCGGAATCCACTTGCATGAACCCCCGGAAGTACCGAATTTTGTTTCCCGCGGGCGCGGGGCGGAGCTGAAGCCGGGAATGGTGCTTGCTGTTGAACCTATGTTTACCCTCGGGACACATCTGGTGGTAACTGATGCAGAGGATCATTGGACTGTCCGTACTCGCGATGGAAAATTGTCAGCTCACTTTGAGCATATGGTATTAATCACTGAAAATGAACCGGAGATTCTAACGTGGCCAAAGACGACGTAATCAGAGTGGACGGAGTTGTGAAAGAATTGCTCCCCAACACCATGTTTAAGGTGGAACTTCCTACCGGCCATATGGTGAACGCCCATATCAGTGGAAAGATGCGCTTGAATTTTATCCGTATTCTTCCGGGCGATAGCGTCACACTGGAAATGTCCCCTTACGACCTTACCAAGGGGCGCATTGTGTTTCGTAAGAAATGATGCAAGAAGATACCGGGCGGATGTAGTTGTACTTTCCCGCTCGGTTTCATTTCAAGGAGAGAGAATTTTTTTTCGACGGATCAAGCAGCAATAACGCGCAGCACGCAACAAAAATTTAATTTTTAACAGAGAAGCAGGGATTATTTCATGAAAATTTTGGTACTCAATGCCGGCAGTTCTTCAATGAAGTTCACGCTGTTTTCCATGACCAATGAAACGGTATTGGCCAAAGGGCAGGTTGAACGTTTGGGATCTGATCAACCGAATTTGATTTACAAGCGTCCGGATGGTTACGAAGAAAGCGGTTTAATTTCCGACAACACCCATACGGGCGCTTTGAAGTTTATCTGTGACAAATTGACCGATCCGGAAGTCGGAGTGATTCGGGATCTGAGCGAAATTCAGGCTTGTGGCCATCGCGTTCTTCATGGTGGGGAAAAAATTACCGCTCCTGTGAAGATTGATGAAAAAGTTAAAGAGATCATCCGTGAATGTTTCCCGTTGGGGCCACTGCATAATCCTGCCAATCTCGCCGGCATAGAAGCTTGTGAAAAAGAAATGCCTGGAGTACCGAATGTCGGTGTTTTTGATACCCAGTTTCATATGACGATGCCACCGGAAGCATTTCTGTATCCGATTCCCTACGAATTTTATGAAAAATACGGTATCCGCAAGTATGGGTTCCACGGTACCAGCCACCATTACGTTACGTTGGCAACGGCGAAATATCTTGGTCGTAAGCCGGAAGAACTTAAAATGATTACCTGCCATCTGGGGAACGGTTGCAGTATGGCTGCTGTCGATGGCGGAAAAGTCATTGATACGACGATGGGATTGACGCCGCTGGAAGGGTTGATGATGGGAACTCGTTGTGGAGACATCGATCCTGCTGCAGTGTTGCGGATGATTGAATTGGGGCACAATCGTGAAGATGTGGATCGGATTTTGAATAAGAAGAGCGGCTTGCTCGGCGTGGCCGGAATCGGGTCTTCGGATATGCGGGATATTCTTGCTGCGGAAGCTGCCGGAAATGAGCGTGCGATTCTTGCTCGCCGGATGTTTTCACGGCGTGTTGTCAAGTATATTGGCGCCTATTATGCTTTACTCGGCGGCGCTGATGTAGTAGTGTTTACGGGCGGGATCGGAGAAATGAGTCCGCCAAGCCGTGCCTATATTCTTGATGCACTTGGCTGCCTTGGGATTGCTTATGATAAAGAATTGAATGCGAATACCCGTGGCCAACGTGCTGTGATTTCCACTGCGGACAGCAAGGTGACTGTGGTTGTCATGCCGACGGATGAAGAAAAAATGATTGCCCGCAGTACGGTTGAAACGTTGAAACTCAAATAATCGGATTGATTCAGGAGAAAAGAAAATGTCCGTACTTGATTTAATTGTCGCCCGTGCGCAGAAGTGTAATAAAGCACTGGTAATGCCGGAAGGCCAGGATCCACGTGTTGTTACTGCTGCGAATATGGTAATCGAAAACAAAGTCGCAACCAAAGTCATTGTACTTGGGACTGAGGCTGAAATTGCTGCTGCCTGTGCACAGGCAGGGATCAGCGAACGCAAATTTGAATGTCTGGACTATCTCGCCAGTGATCTTTTTGAGCAATTTGCTCAAGAATTTGCCAAGATGCGTGCCAAGAAGGGGCTGACCATTGAAGGGGCACGTGATGCGATGAAGAGTAGAATTTATTTCGGTGCCATGATGTCCCGCATGGGCATGGTTGATGGACTGGTTGCCGGCAGTATTGCTGCAACTGCGGATATGCTTCGTGCTGCATTTCAGTGTATTGGTACTGCTCCGGGGATGAAGAGTGCCAGCAGCACTTTCGTGATGGATCTGGCCCATCCGACCGCCTCCGGCGACAAGGTACTCCTTTTTGCCGACTGTGGTGTTAATCCTAATCCTGATGCTCAACAGCTGGTTGATATTGCCCTGGCAACGTGCAATACTTACCGCGCGCTTTTCAATAAGCAGCCGCGAGTTGCATTTCTGTCGTTTTCGACGCATGGCAGTGCTCAGCACGAAATTCTTGAGAAAGTTGTTGCTGCGGCAAAAATGTTCAAGGAAAAGATTGTTGCTGAAAAATTGGACATTGTTGCGGATGGAGAAGTTCAGGCGGATGCGGCGATTGTTCCCAGTGTCGCCAAATCCAAAGCGCCCGACAGTGAACTGGCCGGAAGTGCCAATATTTTGATTTTCCCGGATTTAAATGCGGGGAATATCGCCTACAAGCTGGTTCAGCGTCTCGGGCAGGCTAACGCATATGGTCCTATTGTACAAGGGCTCGCTCGTCCATTGAATGACTTGTCGCGTGGGTGTACTGCTGAAGATATCTATGGTGTTGCTGCAATTACCGTCTGCCAGGCTGAAGCAAACGATAAGTAAGAGTGGTTTGAATAGTTTTAACCCGATTCTCCTTTTTCTGGGAGAATCGGTTTTTTTGTTTTATTTCTATTGGATTTTATGATGGATTGATAGAGCTACGCCGAATTATTTCAAACCGATCGCACTGCAGAATTAGTTTGTAAGGCTGAACTCCATTATAGTGACTTACCACAGGCTTCCAGTTGGGACAACATATCGTTATTTTTACTCAAATCCTGAATGTCGGCGGCCTGTATTGCTTTTGAAAAGAGGAAATCCCATCCCAGAAATTCCGCAATTGCTTTAAATTGATCTTCAATCAGACGGTATTGAATCCCGGAGAGAGCGTCCGCACCAACTGCAATGACGGCGAGTTTCTTGCGAACTGAAGGATCATGCCATGCTTCATCGTTAGAATAGAATTTATCCAACG
>CALGPR010000234.1 GCA_937960425.1 uncultured Lentisphaeria bacterium | reverse complement strand
GTTTTTGCCAAAAATTAACGATCGCTTGCCTGGTGGTGATTGATGGAGTAGAAAAGAAAAATAACCGGTTCCTGGATAAGAAAATTGATTTACTTGAAAATAATTACGATTTTATTTGTTAAAAAAATTTTTCATATCAAAATAAATTGTAAAAAAATACGATATCTAAAATGTATCATTTATGATACTTGCTTTTTTTGCAAACAACTGGTAAATTATTTCACTTCGTAAATTCCACTGTTCCCATTAAAACTCATTATAAATGAATGGAGAGCTGACAGCATGAAAAAACAAACGTTTGTTATGCTTGCCACCCTTGTGGCAGGTTGGGCTGCCCATGGCATCACTCCTTTGCAGATCGAGCAGATCCGCAAAGCGGAAACTCCGGAGGCGTTGCAGGCAGATCATTTGATTACTGTGCAAAATCATGATGGGCTCTGGAAAATTGCTACTGATGGGTTGGCGGTAGATTGGAATGAAAAAACTTTGGATTTAACCGTTATGAAAGAGGGGGAAGTCTGGGATTTCCTTGCTCCGGCGCCAATGGTAATTCGCCACAATCAAAAAGATTATTCTCTTGATTTGAATGCGGCTTTGGAGCGAATTGCTGTTCCAGAATCCTATGCTGGAGTTTCCGGTGTAAAAATACGGTTGCAGAACTGGATTGCTGATGGAGTGCCGATAGACCTTGCGGTAACCCTTTTTGTCGGGATTGATTGGACGGCCGGCGATGTCGTTATTGAAATCAGGCCCGATGAAAAAAATGATTCGATTCGGGAAGTTCATTATCCCGGGCCAGTCGATGCAGAGTCTGCGGATGGAACTGTGATTCCGTTTATGCAAGGAGTATATATCCCCCGGAATTGGCCGCAGGCGTTTGATGCTCCGTATAACGATGGCCCCGGCTATGGGTTAGCATATGGACGCAGTCTTTACATGCCTTGGTGGGGAGTAGAAAAAGGAGAACAGTCATTAATGGTTTATCTGGCTACGCCGGAGGACGCCGGGGTTGGAATCCATCATTCTCTTGAAAAAGGAACTTCTATGGAAGTTTTTTTTCTGCATTCGCTTGGAAAACTCGGATACACTCGGCAGGTTCGCCTGATGCCTGTACAGGGGAATTATGTTCAAATGGCGGAACGGTATCGAAATGTGCTCAAAGAAAAAGGCGAATTTGTTTCTTTAAGGGAAAAAATAGCCAGAACGCCCGCGGTTGCCGAACTCTCCGGTTCTCCGATTCTCCATACGACTGTACTGTATACGGATATGCGTGACCCGGAAAAACCGGAAGGCAAGAGTTGGCAGACTTCTTATCAGGAGCATATTGCCAATCTCGAACAATTCAAAAAAAATGGTATTGATAAACTTTATATTCATCTTGATGGCGTAGGATTTCGGGGGTATGACAACCTTGAGCCGGATTCTCTGCCGCTGAATACGGAAGCCGGAGGCAGAGAAGGCTTGCTTCAATATTTGAAGACTGCAAAAGAGTTCGGAATGCTTGTCGTGTATCACCAGCAGTACCGGGATTATTATCTTGACGCTGCCGGGTACAACGAGTCCCTGATGAAACACAACGAAGACATGTCTGTTCCTATTGATGACTATTGGGCAGGCGGGAAAAATGCAATTCTTTGTCCCTTGCGCTCCTGGGATTATGTTCGCCGCAACAACTCTTATCTGGATGCTGTTGGAGCGAATGTCGACGGATGTTATCTCGACGTTTTTGCCGTAGTTCCCGCAGATGAATGCTATCATCCTGAACATAAAGTCAGTCGCAAAGATTGTTATGAACTGCGTCGCCGCTGCTGGGGATATATTAAGAATAAATGGGGAATTACCAGTTCTGAAGAACCTGTTGGTTGGGCGGTTCCCTATCTCGATTTAACCCACCATGCACCGCATCCAATAGCGCCGGAACGCAAATCTTTCGGATACAATATCCCGCTTCATGCTCTGGTGTACCGGGACTCGATTATTACACCATGGGATTCGGATACGCGCCGAGGAAAAAGCTATTCTTTTAATGATGACGATATTCCCTATTTGTATTTGCTTCTGCATGGCGGAATGCCTTATATTGGCGATCGGCCGTCGAAAGAAAGTTTGAAAGCCGTGCGTTTTGCTGCCAGTTTGAATCAACAGCTTTTTGGCCAGAAAATGGTCAACCACTTTATTCCTGACCCCGGGGAGAATCCTGCACGGCAGTGCGCAGTCTACGAAGATGGCACCCGGGTAACTGTCGATGGACGAAATGGCACAGCGGAAATCCAATACCCTGATGGAAAGCTGATCGATATCCGGATTACCGATCCGGTAACGGGTACTTTGGAGATCAATGAGCGAGAGTAACAGCTCCCGGAAAAATTGAAGTTGCAGGCTGTTTTCCGATGGTAGATTTTCGGAACCCCTCGCAAAGAATATCAGTTTTTCTGAAGTTGATAATCTCCGGTGGCAGTGCGGGTGACCCGATAGTCGGCATCCACGGGAGAAGCAACCGTACTGCCCCCGGCAAGATAGCCTAAGACCGGCAGGTCCGGTGCATAAATCTTTGGACGCATCCCCGATTGGTATTCCTCCAGGCGAAATTCGACTTTATCGCGATATGGAGAAAATTCTTTACGGATTTTTTCAGCCAGTAACAGGGTTGCGTTCCGGATTTCGCCTTTTTTATGTGAAGCAATTCCGTAGTCTTTTAACGTCGGTAATGCGGCATCGTAGAGCATGGCACAGCACAACAGGGTAAGGCTGGTTTTTTCAACAGCAAAGCATGGGAAACGATTTCGGCTGTATGCCCAGATCTGCTGGATTGCCAGCGCGGTCCATCCGAATGCCAGCGGAGCAAAGGGGAGAATATAGCGGCGGGAGATGTATAAGTAGTGATCTCCGTTGAAAATCCAGTTTTGCAATGTAGCCAGGATGGGGTAGGTGACAAGGAAAGAAAGCAAAATACTTTCCTGTATTGTCCATTCTTTTTTGCGAATTCGCACGAGAATTATCCAGAGTGCCGGAATGATAAAATAAGGATAAAAACCTTTGAAAACAGCCACCAGGTAGTCACTGATTGCTTCCGGAGATAACGCAGCACCGAAGAAGGATATTGGCGCAAACATGACACCGAATGGCACTTCCGGTCGAAAGCTCCATCCGGTAAAAGCTTCCAAGCGCATCAGGAGAATGGCAAAACGGAAATCCGGTACAGGATAACCAGTGGCTTGAAAGTTGATCCAGAGGGCGGGGAAAACAACTATAAGTAGGACAAGGATGCTCAGAGCGGTTCGCCAGGGAAAACGTTTCTTCGTGACGTCCGCTACTCCCATAGCACAGAAAACAATTGCTGTAATTGCCACCATATCACTTTTGGTCATCCAACATAATGCGGAAGCAATGCCGATTAGCAGATATGGCCGCAACTGATCGCGATTTTTTGATAATTCAACTGTCCCCAATGCCAATAAAGCAATATCGAACCCCTTCAGGGAATCGGTCAAGCCTTCTCCCGCAAGACGTAGCAGATGGCTGCAAATGACAAAAAGAAAAGTTGCCAGAAATGCTGTCTTGCGTTGAAAAATCAGACGATACATTCGCATTAACGGAAATACCGTTAATGCGAATGCCAGTGCTCCAGCGATTTTGACTCCGGCAAAACCACTGACATGCAAAATCCACGAGATACATCCTCCCAGCAAAGGATGCAGCAGGGGCACCCGTGGATGAAACGCTGCTTCAAAGTCGCCCAAGGTAAAAGCATCAGCCATAGGGGCATATCGGTTGGCAACATCCCGTGAGGGGATATCGCCAAAATACGCAAGCAATAGTGCAAGCAAAAAAGCCAGCAAAAAAAATCCGACCGTTCCGTAACGTTCTGCAAAGACTGTTTGGGAGGTGTTCATTGCCATCCATTACTGGTTGAAAACTATGGAAACCATATATGTTGGACAAGGGTTTTCACGCCAATCAAAACAATAACAGCGCCTCCAACAATCGTTAATTTCGGGCCAGTACTTTTGCAGGAACTTCCTATCGCACCAATATACACCCCGGCGAAACTGAAAAGAAAAGTCGAAACTCCCATTGAAAGCGATAAACGAACAATTGGAGTATTCAACAATGCTCCGGATACCCCGACCGCCAGTGCATCCAAACTCGTGGCGACGCCCAATAACATCAGAGTTTGGAAAGCAAAAAGACTTTTAACCGTTTCCTGGGCTTCTGGACTTTTGCACCCCTTATAGCCTTCATGGATCATTTTGCTGCCGACAAAAGCCAAAAGAAGAAACGCCGCCCAGTGATCAAAAGCGGCAATGGGGCCTTTGATCCAAGCCCCCAGCATAAAACCAAGCAGTGGCATCAGCACCTGAAAAAGTCCGAAAACTATTCCCGCTGCCAGCGCATGACGCAATTTGTGGTTGCGATCTATAAAACCGCCAGCAACAGAAACGGCAAAAGCATCAATGGATACTCCAACCGCCAGCAACAGAATTTCCAAAAAGCCCATGAAGAGATCACCTCAAGGATTTCAGCCCATCAGAAGTGACATGACCGCTTTTTGAACATGAAGGCGGTTTTCCGCTTCATCAAAGACAATCGAGTAATCTGAATCCATGACTTCCGCAGCAATTTCTTCTCCGCGGTGAGCAGGCAGACAGTGCAGCACTTTTACATTGGGTTTTGCTACCTGGATCATGTTCATATTGACCTGATAGGGGGCAAGAGTCTGGAGTCGGCGGGCACGTTCTTCTTCAAATCCCATGCTGACAAAGACATCGGTATACAGATAGTCAGCATTTTCCGAAGCCTTGATCGGATCTTTTTCATAGCGGGCATTCGGCGCTTTTTCCAGAAGATAGTCATGTGGTTTAAATTCTTCCGGAGCAGTAACAACCAGTTCTATTCCTGTTAATGCAGAAGCAAGAATCAGAGAATTGGCAATATTGCTTTGTCCATCGCCAAAGAAAGTAACCTTTACTCCTTTCAAGGAGCCACTGTATTCGATGATTGTAAATAAATCAGCAAGAATCTGGCATGGATGATAATCGTCAGTCAACGCGTTAATGACCGGAATTGACGCTTTTTCCGCTAACTCCTGCACATCAGCATGACTGTAGGTTCTGATTACAATTCCGCCCAGATAACGACTGAGTACATGAGCGGTATCCGCGATGGTTTCTCCGCGGCCGATTTGCATTTTACTTTGATCCAGATAAAGCGGCTGGCCACCAAGTTCATGAACTCCGACTTCAAAAGAAATTCGGGTCCGGGTCGAACTTTTCGCAAAAATCAGACCAATACTTTTATCTTTCAGCGGTTTAAAGTTGTCACAGGGGCGATTGTGTTTC
Organism: uncultured Lentisphaeria bacterium; assembly: GCA_937960425.1. GTDB lineage: Bacteria > Verrucomicrobiota > Lentisphaeria > Victivallales > Victivallaceae > UMGS1518. Next base: position 2,197 of record CALGPR010000234.1, on the reverse strand, counting down.
AAATCCCGCGTCAAAGCCATAATTCTATTAAAGTCCTCCAGAGAGAGATCCTGGAGGGTCAAAAGATCTTTTTTCATGCTTTCTCTCCATTGGCTATTGTCTCACCGAACTCTTCCAATCCCTGTTTCAGGATGCTCAAGCCGAGATCGGCTTCTTCTTTGGTCAAATTCAACCGGGGCAGCAGTCTGACGACACATTCGCCGGCAGTTAAGACCACTAAATTGTGTTTCAGCATAATCGGGACAACCGGGGCAGCTGGACGATCGAGAACAATGCCAATCATCAGCCCGCAAGCGCGTACTCCGGTGACAAATGGCATCATCGCTGTGATTTTCACCAGTTCATCATAAAGATATTTTCCCATTGCCCGGCAATTTTCAAGAACGTTTTCCTGGTCAAAAGCTTCTGCTGTTGCCAAAGCCGCCGCCGATACCAGCGCCGTACCACCGAAAGTACTTGCATGCATTCCCGGTTGAAGGACTCCACTGTGTTTGCGTTTGACAATCATCGCTCCCATTGGCATTCCGTTAGCAATCGCTTTAGCCATCGATAATGCGTCCGGCTCTACTCCGAAGGTTTGATAGGCATAGAAGTTCCCTGTGCGTCCCATCCCACATTGGACTTCATCGAAGAGCAGCAGAATGCCTTTTTCATCACAGAACTGGCGAACCTTCCGAATGTATTCCGGATTGGCGGGAATAATGCCGCCTTCGCCTTGAACAGGTTCCATCATAATTGCACAAGTCTTTTCGGTAAAAGCCTCTTCAATTGCTTCAAAGTCATTAAAAGGAACAAATTTGAATCCAGGCATGTCAGGAGAAAAACCTTTCCGGTACTTGCTCCGTCCGGTTGCCGCCAGTGTTGCCAGCGTGCGCCCATGGAATGAATTTTCCATGGCGATAATTTCGTACTTCCCTTGAGCATTGCCCCATTTTCTGGCAAATTTAATCAGCCCTTCGTTAGCTTCAGCACCGCTGTTGCAGAAAAAGACAACACCGTCCATCCCGTTGGTGATTAATTTTTCCGCAAGGCGTGGCATCACTTCATTCATATACAGATTGGATACGTGTACCAGTTTTGCCGCCTGAGCCTGAATCGCGGCAGTAACACCCGGATGACAGTGCCCAAGATTGCAGACGCTGATCCCTGTGGCAAAATCCAGATAACGTCGGTTATCGGCATCCCAAAGCCATGCGCCTTCGCCTTTCAGAAATAAAAGGTTCGGTGCATACGTCGGCATTACGTATTTCTTATATTTTTCCACCGTCGCAAGATACTGATTTTCGCTCATTTTTCTGGGTCTCCAATAGATAAACTGCCGTTTGATAAAGAAATGACTACTATATTCCCGGAATTTTGAAAATCAAGCAAAAATTAACAGGAATGTCCTGGATTTGCCTGAATCCGATAGTTTTCCGGAGAAAGACCGGTAAGTTCTTTGAAACGTCTGGAAAAATGAAACGGATCAGTGTAACCGAGTTCTCCAGCGATTTCCCGAATGTTGGCATTGGTCGTCAATAACAATTCTGCCGCGCGGGAAATTTTAACTTGATCAATGTAGAGTTTCGGCAGCATTCCTACTTCTCTGCGGAAAAGACGTCGCAGCTGATCTGGACCAATTCCGCAGGATTCCGCCATTTCCTGAATTGTCCACCATCGTTCCGGATTGTTTTTGATTTCCTGAAGTAGTGGGGCAAGGCGGTGGGAATCCGGCGCCTCTTTTCTGTTCAGATTATAGACGTCGAGGAGTAATTTTTGAAGCTGGAAATTTGCATTGATTTGCGCATCGGCTGCCGGATCCAACGCCATATCCACAATTTTGGATAGGCGGTCGGTAGTGCCCAGTTTGACTACTCCGTCTTTAAAAATTCCGGCGTTTCTGAGAAAGTCTGCACACGGTCCCCAGAAACGGATGGAATCTTCGACGTAATGATGGACCCCGTCGCCTCCGTAGCGGTGAACAAAACCTGGAGACACAAAAATCGCATCTCCCGGGGAAATTGTTAGCGTTGTGGAATCTTCCGTACAATAAAGACCGCCGCCATCGCGAAGATGGCTGATGGAGTAAAACTCAAAATAACGGAACGGGCAGACTGCAAAACCATTGACTGCTGAAGAAAAACGCTTGCATCCGCCGATGATCCACAGTCCGTACTGGCGATGGATGTCACGAATGTTTCCTGGTAGTGGATGTACC
>CALGPR010000233.1 GCA_937960425.1 uncultured Lentisphaeria bacterium | reverse complement strand
TTCTTATCGTTTTCCTCATGGATGGAGCCGTCATCTTTTTCGGGAGCCGCCAGCAAAATCCGGACATGATAACGGTGATAACCTTCAGTCAAAACTTCAAGAACTTTCTGCTCCTGTTCGCGCCGCCGAAGAAATTCGGCGATCCGAAAATGCACTGCTTCCTTGTCATATTCCAAAACTTTCTGCGGCAACCGCGGCAAACGGTAAACAAACCAGATTCTGTCTGACGTCTGAAAAGGACCAATAAAAACATATGGTTCTGCTTCATCAAGCAGCTCGTACATCATCCGGCCATATTCGGTTGTATCTTTTGCGGAATAAGCAACCGAATACTCGGACACTTGAAAACCACAGCTACCAATATATTCCTGGAAAAACTCCAACGGTTGCATGGACTGCTCAAAATTCTGTATTGCTGACTTTGCTTGCTCTGCCCATTTCTCCTTATCTGCATCATTCCCCCGCAATGTGAAGATAAACCCGCGACGAAGCTCCGGCGGATCCGCCGGCCTGACAAACATTCCCAGGTTTTCCTGATAAAAAAAGCTGGTCTGTTCAACATCATATTTTTCCAGTGATGGCAAAAGCAAATCCGCATATGCCTGTGCAGCACAAATCATTCGTTGGACAGGATCGGCCGCGCGGCGAATCAAATATTGCTCGAACTCTTCGCCCCGCTCTGTCATTTTCCGATTCAATACTGTGAGCTTCTCTTCGCTGAGTCTGGACACACCGGCACTCAAGCGCCGAATCACCGCGTCTTCATTTACCGAAATACCTTCCTCTTCAGCCGCCAATGCCAAGATACGGTAATCAATGAGCTGAACCAGATTTTCATATCCGTTTTTTTCAAGGAGTTCCGCGGTAATTGCTTCCCGCGGAACATCCCGAGAACTTGCCATGAAGTCAATCAGCATGTCGCGAGTAATCGCATTATCATCAAAATACGCGACAACATCTGCCTTTTCCGGCGCCGGATTTTCTGCTTCGGCCTTACCCGGTAAAACGCTGATGAAAGCAAAACAGCGTAATTGACAACAGGCGTGACATTTTTATTTATCCCTGATTGGCCTTTTTAATGCGTTCAGCTGTAGCTTTTTCATAAGCGTCAAGGTCATGAATTGTCACACGTGCAACCCCATCGCGCATGGCAGCTTCAGCAACCCGACGGGCAACATGAGGAACAACGCGCGGATCAAACGGCTTCGGAATCACATAAGTTTTCTTAAGCGGCATATCGCCGTCAAACATTCCGGCAGCAGCGTCTCTCGGATAGGCAATCGACAATGCCTCCCGTGTTTCGTCATCAACCTTCCGACAAGCGAGCTCAGCAAGAGCGGCTGAAGCAGCAAGCTTCATTGCTTCAGTAATGTCTGTTGCCCGGACGTCCAGGGCGCCTCGAAAAATACCGGGAAATCCGAGCACATTATTGATCTGGTTCGCATAGTCCGTCCGACCGGTACCTACCACCGCAGCACCGGCATTCAGTGCATCGGCAGGGTGGATTTCAGGGATCGGGTTTGCCATCGCAAAAATAATCGGATCCGGAGCCATTGACCTGACCATTTCTTCAGTCACACAGTTCGGAACCGAAAAACCAAGAAAAATATCAGCTCCGACGATTGCCTCTTCCAGCGTACGCTTATCGGTTTTCACCGCAAAACGCTGTTTTTGCACATTCAAATCAATCCGGTCAGAATGAATAACTCCCTGCGAATCACACATCAGGAAATTTTCGCGTTTGGCTCCGGCGGTAATGTAAAATTCGCAGCAGCTGATCCCGGCAGCGCCAGCGCCATTGACAACAAACCGGCAGTCAGCAAGTTTCTTGCCGGTCAGCTTCAAAGCATTCAGAATCGCAGCGAGGGAAATAATCGCTGTACCGTGCTGATCATCATGAAACACCGGAATATTCATTAACTGCTTTAACTTGGTTTCTACCTCAAAACAGGCCGGAGCACCGATATCTTCAAGGTTGATTCCGCCGAAACTTGGTTCAAGCCGCTCAACCGTTTCAATCATTTTCGCAACATCCGTACGCCCGCGGGAGTCAAAAACCCTCCCGAGACAGAGCGGAACAGCATCAATATCGGCAAACCGTTTGAAAAGCACAGCTTTCCCTTCCATTACCGGCAATCCGGCTTCCGGACCGATATTTCCCAACCCGAGCACAGCAGTTCCATCGCTGACAACCGCCACGGTATTCCCCTTACCGGTATAGTTCCACACCTCTTCGTGATGTTCCTTGATTTCAAGGCAAGGTTTGGCTACGCCGGGGGTATAAGCCAGAGAAAGGTCATCTTGAGTAACACATGGTTTTGTCGCGACGACTTTGATTTTGCCGGGAACGGGTTCGCTGTGGTACCGCAGCGCTTTTTCAGTAAGCTGATCAGACATTTTATAAAAACCTCCCAGTTGAGAATAAAAAAATTGTTTTTCCATATTTCTGAGACTACCCGCATAAGGCAGTACGGATACTATATAATCAGAACAAAATTTTGGCAACTGAAAAACAACATTCCTTATCACTGGTAGAGCTGATAAAGCGGAACTTTTCTGGCAAACCGCTCATTTTCAGCCTCCCATGCCCGGGCAATTGTCTGATAACTTTCACCCTCTTGAAGTGCTTTGCGCACCGATTCGGTTCCCCAGAACATATCAAAAGATTCAGCATCAACAGTATTCGCCGGCCAACAAAATTCCGGATAAAGGCTCTGCAAACAATCAATGATGGCAATTCCGGCAGTAGATGGAGTAACTTTTTCAGTATCAGTGACATAAATACGAACACCACCAAGTTTTTTTCCTGCCAGCGGACCGACTTCCGGCGTTACCCGAACCGGAAGAAAACGGATGCCGGCCAGATTCAACTCCTCAAGCGCTGCTGCGGTCCGATCCGGATCAGCATATTCGGAAACGACCAGCTGATAGGGCAGATTTGCATCAAGACCGATAGAAATCCCGGGTAGGAACTCGAGCGATCCGGTAATTTTCCGGCAAATGGCGGCTTCTGGCGTCGGCACTGCCAACGACGGCGCGACATAAGGAATATTCAATTGAGAGAAGCCTGTTCCATGCTGATAGTTCAGCATAGGAACAACAGACATTGGGGCATCAAGCTTCAATTCTCCGTTCACCATACGAGCGTACTCCGCAACGGTCAGGCCGCTATTCAGCGGAACTGGCACAGAAACGCCGGCAGTGGGAAAATTATCATCACGGCGCGGCCCATCAACCGTTCCGGCTCCGTCAGCAGCCGGACGATCCAAAATAATCAGGGATTTTGTTTCTTTTTTAGCCGTATTGAGGAGCTGCTGGATTTCTCCACGCATTTCAGCCTCATCCGCAGTTTCACGATAATAAATCATAAGGTCTATTTTACGCAAAGCACGTTCTTCTCCGCCGTTAAAAAGAGTTTTCAAAGGCAATGTTACCAACTCTGTGCCGGGGAATGTGTAAGCGATCGGGGAATTGTCGAGATAAAAATTCTGATCAGGAACGAAAAGTGCGGTCAAACGGATACGGTTATCGTTAAGAAAACGCATCAGAGCAGTACGCCCGGCTCCGTCAATTCCAGTTACATCCGTAATCAAGCCGACGCGTCTCCCCTGTACCTGATTAACATAATTATCCATAAAATTGTCCAAAGAAGACTTCCAATGGCGCAAAGGTTCAGCAGCCTCCACCACAGAAATGAAAACCATCATGGAACATACACTCCAGATGGCAATACGACAAAATCTTCGGAACAACCTGTTCATCATATGGCAAACCTTTCCTGCTATTTCCTGTAAAATAAAAATCTCTGTACAAAAATACCATCACAACTTGCAAAACGCAATCCATGAAGTATTTTAATATAAAATTTTTCCGTTAACGACCAGTTCAGGCCCCATGATTTGGCTTGACACCTGATCTGGTGTAAAAATTCAACTGTCATGAAAGGGATATTACTTATGACAACAGCAAGTCAGGCGAAACACAAATTCTGCCGCCGTATCGGAGAATGCCTCTGGAACGATCCGAAGTGCCCGAGCGTAAAACGCCCCTTCCCTGCCGGTCCGCACGGCAAAACCCGCCGGGCCAAACTTTCCACCTATGGGACTTTGTTGATTGAAAAGCAGAAACTCCGTCTTTACTACGCAATCAGCGAAAAACAACTTCAGATTGCCTATCACAAGGCAAAAATGGGTCAGGGCCAGGCGCATGAAAAATTGTTCCGCAGCCTTGAACAGAGACTTGATGCCCTTGTGTTCCATGCAGGGTTTGCACCGACGATTTTTGCAGCCAAGCAATATATCAGCCACGGCCATATTCTTGTTGATGGCAAACGCGTTGACCGCGCCAGCTACATTGTCAAGGAAGGTTCCAAGATTTCCATCAACGCAGAAAAATCTCCGGCAATTGCCGAGACTGCACGTAAGAGCAATGCCAACATTCCTCCCTATCTCGAAGTAGATCGTGAAGCCTTGGTTGCTACGCTCACCCGTGTTCCGCAAGTTGAAGAAATCCCGGTCAAAGTTCAAATTATGAGCGTTATCGAATACTACGCTCGTTAACTGGTTTTCGATCAGCTTAAAAGATCCGGCATTTTGCCGGGTCTTTTTTTTTGAGCTTGCAACCGAACAGGAACGGTGATACAGTATGTATTAAATATAAAAATCCAGGAGGATCCATATATGCGAATCGACAGCACCACATTTGCAGCTGTTTTCGCCATAACATTGTCAGTCTTTTTTATAGGAGGCTGCGGTAATGACGAAACCCCGCAACTTCCCCGAGCCCGGACTGGACTGGTTCTGCGTCTTTTTGAAAACTTCAAAGAAAACGATACTGTTGCGGCAGCACAGCAAATTGCCAAACTGCAAAGTGAAGATCCCGGGAATGCCTTTCTTGCGGAGTTAGCAGTTCGCAATGCCATTAATGGTGTGATTCTCAAGGCGCAGAAAGAACTTGATGAGTTAAGACTTGAGGATGCATTAGCGACAATCCAGGCGGCGCGAAAACAATACCCTTTTGAGCTGCGATTGGAAGAAAGTGAACAGAAGCTCCTGGATCTGATCACGATTTCCGGAAATATCAAGATGCTCAATAATCGTGAGTTAAGCGGGGATAATCTGGCGATATCCCTGGAAATTCTCAAAGAAATCAGTGCAAAAGACCCGAAATTGAAAAATCTTCCGGCAAAGCTCAAACCATATGAGGCGAAATTACTCCAGATCCAGGAAAAAGAACGTTCGCGCACTTTAAAAGATCTTGGTTATGAACTGCGTGAGTTGCGTAATAACGAAAACTCTCTTGCCGATACCCTCGAAGCCCAGTATCGTATTGAAATGGCAACAGAAAAATCTTCAGGAATTCCCCGAACGACCCATTCTCTCTTTCTGGAACAATGACCTTTCGTATGAAAAAATCAGGGATATTTTTTGTTGCTTTGCTGCTGTTTTGGACAGCAACAATAGCAACGGCAGAAACGATAGAGGACAGTCTTTTTTCCCAGCTGCCGGAAACGCTTGCCGTCGTGGATGACATTGTCCTCAGCCGTACTGATGTCAGAAATAGAATAAAAGGACGGGCTCTGCCCGAAAATCCTTTGGAATTTGCCGCTGAAATTCGTGCTGAAATTGACTTTTTTGTTCAAGAACAAGCGATGCGCAAACTCCTTGCCGGCACAAAATATGAACCCTCGGCAGAACTTGCGGCAACAGAATTGCGGAAAACATTTTCTGAATTACAAGCAGATCCCTCTCTGGCAGAAGGCAAACTGGTGCGTGGGTTTGCTTCTCCAGAAGAACTTGAACTCTACATCGACAATTACGCATCGGATCCATTCCAACAGCTTCGAATTGCTTCTATGCTGTATATAAAAAACGAAATAGAATCTACTATCAAAATCAGTGACGACGATGTGGAAAAATTTTTCCGGGAACACCAACATCAGCTATACGACAAAGAAGTCCTGCAATGTACATGGTACGCCCCGCAGACGCTGGAAGAAGAGCAAGACATTTTGAAAACTTTGTCCCACTCCCCCAACACACCGATTTCGGCGCCGAGGGTAGGCAATGCGGAAGGAGCAGCCTTGCTCACTCATCCGGACGTGCGCAAAGCACTTGCCAATGCAGCCATCGGGGATTGCGGAGCAATTTCAGTTAACGCGGTTCGCTATATCTGGCTGCTCAATTCGCGAAAACGTATGGGTGCTGCTTCTTTTGACGAGATGAAAGAAGAGCTCAGAGGAGCATTGCTGCAGTTGCAAGTACGGCGGCGTACAGATATGTTGCTTGAAGAAAAAATGGAAACTATGACGATTGAAGTAGATTATTGAAATAAGGGAGGTTCAAATGCTTTATGACTTCTGTGAAAATTATAAAAATTACCCGATGATAAACCAGGCAGCATGGAACTTGATTTTCCGTTTTATCAGCGAAATGACACCAATGATGGAAAACGGCAGATATACGCTTCAGGAAGATCTGCTTTACGCAAATATTCAACGTTATACCCCGAAATCGAAAGAATTTGGCCGTCTTGAATTTCACAAACGGTATATCGACATCCAATTGCTTCTGGAAGGGGAAGAAATGATCTACTGCCGGCCTTTGAATGAAAAGCTGATTGAAGAACCTTACAAAGACGAAAAAGATATTGCGTTTATGAAATATGATGAAACGCTGGCTGTTCCCTTCAAACTGTTCCCGGGTAACTTTCTGATGATCATGCCGGAAGAGCCGCATATGCCGGGCATCGCCTGTGAAGGAGAACGAAAACCGGTAATCAAAGTCGTCTTCAAAATTGATGTCGATTTTTTCAAATCCGGCAAGGAATGAACCGAACTTCAATGCTGATGAACCATGTGATTGTGCCTCTTCAGCGTAAGTATATATTTATATTTTTTTGTTTTATAACCAGGAATCAGCCGCGACCAGTGGACCCAAATCCATTCTCTCCACGTTTGCTTTCTGATAGTTCGTCCGCAAGCACTAACTCTACATCTGGTAGAGCAGCTATTACCATCTGAGCGATCCGGTCACCGCGCTGGATTGGAAACTCCTCCGGGCCGTGATTGAACATGATTACCCCGATTTCACCACGGTAGCCGGCGTCTATTGTACCCGGAGAATTGGTCAAAGTAATGTTGTGCTTCAAAGCAAGCCCGCTTCGGGGCCGAACCTGAGCTTCGTAACCTACTGGTAATTCAATTCGAACCCCCGTCGGAACCAAAGTGCTTTTGCCCACCGGTAACGTAAGCGTACTGCGCGAACGTAAGTCATACGCCGCATCATCCGCATGAGCCTTCCGGGGCATTAAGTCGGCGCAGCCTTCCTCAAGTGTAATCCGTATCTTTTTCGCAGTCATTTCTTCAAGAATCCTTTTTTTATAGTTGTAACAAATTATTCCCGGTATTATTATAATTGCCAGAAACAACAATTGCCAGAAAAATTCTTTGAAATGAAAAGGCTGCCTCAATGAGTATGAATGATATTTTGGATTTTGCCATGCGTTCCGGAGCTTCGGATTTGTTCATTACGGCAGGAAAAG
>CALGPR010000232.1 GCA_937960425.1 uncultured Lentisphaeria bacterium | reverse complement strand
GTATCGTCGTCATTAAAAAGTTTTATCTCCATTTCTCCGCCGACAGAATCACAGCGCGTCCAGACATCTTCCAGAAGTTGAACTTCTTGATCATGCCAACGGTAATAATGCCGGAAATCATGGCGTATTCCGTTCACTTCCAGATGCATGAGAACTTCCTTTGCAATATGATTTTTCCCATTCGGCAGTCTGGGATTACGAATCATTGCCTGAAGATGAGTCAACAGTTGCACAGAACGTTTCTCCGATGGAAGTTCTTCAGGGAAACGGACTTTAAAAACCGCTGCCTCTCCGGGGCGGACAATTGCCAGATCCATCCGCTGCCAGTTGCAAACATCACAATGGCAGGCAGCAGCCTCATAAGCGACTTCGCCAGGCGCAGGAAGCGGACGAAAATGCAGATAGCCGCTACGAGTCACAACCACCCGGCAGAATCCGTATTTCGGGCCGACTGGAAATGAAATGCGGCCTTCTTCCAGAATCTGTTGCAATGTAAAACGAAATGTTCCACTCGCGGTATGAAGAACAAATTCCGCATCATCAGCGACAATCCCTCGGACACGGATACCGGCAATGCGACGACGGGTTGTACTCTTGAAAGACAACCCTTCCAGAGGCGTCTCCTCGGCAGAGAAACATGGCCCCCACCACAATGCCGGATAAGTTAACAATGACAAGCTGAGTTTATGTTCTCCCACGCATTCCAGATACCCGTCCCATTTGTAAATTGGATGGTAATGTCGACGGCTGTAAAGCATCCAGTACCCCCAATCCACACGGAAATCAATTTTCATTTGTTTTCTCCCAGAGCAGCAATAATCCCAAAAAAAAGCCGTGCGGGCAACGCTGCCTGCACGGCAAAAACTATTTCCATCTCTTATTCAGCACAATCCGACAACAACACACAGGCATTGCTCCCTCCGAAAGCAAAACTGTTGCTGATGGCATGCTTCATATTTACGCCAGTGCGCAATTCGCGAACCAGATCCATGTCGGCAAAGGCCTCTTCCGGTTCATCAAGGTTAATCGTCGGCGAAATAAATTTCTTCTCCAGCATGATTGAAGTAAAGATCAATTCCACTGCGCCTGTTGCCCCAACCATGTGCCCGGTCTGACTTTTGGTGCTGTTGATCGCAATGTGATTGCCGAAAACCCTCCGTACCGCTTCGATTTCCACCGGGTCTCCCACCGGAGTTGCCGTGCCGTGAGTATTCACATAGGCAACATCTGAGGGCTTCAATCCGGCAATATTAAGACACTCTTCCATCACTCTGCGACTGGATTCGGTTTCCGGGACAACCATATCATGGGCATTGCTATTGGCGGCAAAAGCCGCCATTTCCGTAATCGGGCGCACCCCACGGCTTTTCACACTTTTTTCAGACTCCAAAACGACGTACCCCGCACCTTCGGCAAGAATAAAACCATCTCGGTTACGATCGAAGGGACGACTTGCTTTTTCCGGAGTATCATTGTATTTACGGGCAAGCGCCCGGGTTGCACAAAAGCCCAGCGCTTCCACCCAGTCAAGATGTTCAGCCCCACCACAAACAACAATGTCATAGAGTCCATTCTGTACCAGACGCATTCCCAATCCAATCGAAATTGCTCCGCTCGAACAGGCCGCACTGATATCATAACTCTCGCCGGTAAATCCGAAAATCAGCGACAAGTTCGATACTGATGACGATGGCATTACCCTCGGGACAATAAATGGAGAAATCTCCCGAAGTTTCCCCGTCCGCTGAAACGCAAAAGTGGATTCATAAATTTCCTGAAAATAACTTCCGGCGACACCGCCAATGACAGCAATTCTTTTGTCCCGGATTGTTTCGAGGGGAATCTGCGCTTCCTCAAGTGCTTCGGCAACTGCGGAAACGGACATAATAGCCGATGGGGGACAAAAGCGCAGCTTTTTCCGATCCAGCAGGGGATGCGGTTCAAATGGTACAACTTTACCCGCAACCTGACATTACAAATTCTGCTCTGCCCACTCTGGCATAAAATGCAGTCCGCTGATCCCCGCACGCAAACCAGCTTCATTTTCGTTTTTTCCGTTTCCGATCGGCGTTAAAAGACCGCGACCGGTGATGAAAACTCGATTCATATCGTTAAGCCCCCGATAATTAGATGGTTTTACTCTGTCTTCTCATTGATAATATAGAGCTTTTTTTCCGTCTTACCAGTCGTTGCGGGCAGGGAATGAAGACTTTCTACTGTTTTTACTGAAAATTGTGGAATCTTCGATTTCTAAGTGTATATTGGGTAAAAATAAAAAAAATACGACAATCTCTATGAAAATACTTGAAGT
>CALGPR010000231.1 GCA_937960425.1 uncultured Lentisphaeria bacterium | reverse complement strand
GCATTATGGAGCAGGGCTTTATTGCGGCAATTTCCCACATTTTGCTTGAGCAAAGGAGTCTTCTCGAGCAAATTGTCTCATCGGCAACTTATGATTTTTTGAACAGTTGTACCTCAGAGTTTGTTGATAGTTGGAATCCGATTTACGGTAATGGGAGGAGGTTGCGGCGGGCGTTGGTAGGCACAGCGAGTTTTACCAAAAAGCATTGCATAACCGACAATGTGGTCTTCAGGAATATTCAAAATGTTGCGCAATTCCGGCATGAAAGTGGCAAGCATGATCATAAAATACCCAAACCAGACCGTTCCGAGTCCTTTGCTTTGTGCCAGAAGTTCAAAATAACTCAGTGCGATGACTGGATCCGTAGCCGCACAAGGTGCGTTTGCAGGATTGGAAGCAACGATTAGATGTGGGGCTCCGCGGAAAATCGGATCGAGTTCTGCAGCGATCATCGGCAGCATATGGGCAAAATATTGGACTTCAGCCGGGCGCGGCTTGATCTTCAGCATAGCGCGCAGTTTTGCATACACAGTTTCGCGCAATTGCTGCATAACTTCTTTGTCATCGATAATAGTAAAATGCAGCTGATGACGATTGACCCCCGTTGGGACAAATTTCATCGCATCGAGAAGGTCGGCAATGGTTGCCGGATCAACATTTTCATCCAGATAACGGCGATGGGATCGGCGCATCATCATCAGCGACTTCAGACTTTCCGGGGAGGGGAACGGGTGAGGATGCAGAGAGTTTTCCGGAGAATGCCCTTCTATGGTCAGTGCTGCGGCCGGGCAAATCATCATGCAATGTTGACAATGAATGCAGCGGTCAGATCCGCCTTCGCTTTCGGTTGGATACTCGCCGGGAAATAATTCTATGGCCAGGGCTGGGCATTCCGCTTTGCAAAGGCCGCATTGTGTGCAGCGGGATTGGTCAATTGTCAGATTCATCATGATAAGTTCTCCTTTTTTTACGATAGAATTTCGAGCCGATACGTACGGAGCATATCTGCGACAATTGCCCATGATACCGGCCGGTCTTCCGGATTTTTTGCCAGCATCTGGTCGATTAAATCGGAAAGGCCTTCCCGCAGACAACCGCGATCTTTCAAGGAAACTGCAATTTCATTCAGTTGCGCCTGATAAACCTTTTCTGGATCCGACCCGGGGAAGGGGGGCGTTCCGGAAAAAAGTTCGTATAACATTGCTCCAAAACTGTACATATCACTGCGGAAATCGATTTTTCCTATTTCCCAGCGGATTACTTCCGGGGGCGCATAAAGCGGAGTTGCCATCAATTCACCATCAAACTCTTCTCCGTAAAATCGGGCAAGTCCGAGGTCAACCAGTTTCGGTTCTCCATTGGATTCCATGATAATAATGTTACCCGGCTTAATATCTCCATGGATGAACTTGCAGCATTGCCAGGCATAATTCAGGGCATCGGCGATTTTCGCTGCGATCAATAATACTTCGCCGTAATATGGGGTTCCCAGTCGCCAGAGACGCGCATCAATCGCTTCGCCCAGAACCAGTTCCATGGCAAAGAAACGTCGTCCGGAATGAGTTTTTCCTGCCGCAACTGCCTGAACGATGTTGGGATGATTCAGACGTGCCGCCGCACGACTTTCACGAAAGAAGCGTGTAACGGCAACTTTGTCATTTTCCTGATCGCGGTTAAGCAGTTTCAACGCTACTTCATTGTGCAGAAATTCATGTCGAGCAAGAAAGACTTCTCCATTATTTCCAGATCCGAGCAGCGCAGCAAGTTCAAAGACATCGATGAAGCTACCGGTAATTTCCGGCGCCTGTTCCTGATGGCAGTTCGGGCAAACTCCATATGGTTGCGACATGGATGTGTCAAAAAGGAAGTCGCAGTTATTGCAGTGAATATTCATTTATGACCAGTAGTGTCTACTTCCGAAAGGGAAAGTTCCGGCTCAAGAAAAAATTCTGAAGCCCGTTCAAAAAAGTCATTGGGAAATTCGTAAAGAATACGAACCGCTGTAGCTGTAATAGATTCCGGAAAATGGAGCTTGTGGAAATGTGCAAGCGAAAGGTAATCCTGCGGCAGCGAGTCTGCTTCCTGGACTATTACGATGTCTCCGCCCCGTTTAACAAACTCGTGTAATTCCGGTGTAAACAGTGCCGGTAACCCTTTCCCTGTAATCATAATCAGGACTTCCAGACGCTGCAGATTTTTCTGCAAGTATTGGCGACAGATTTTGATGGGCTGTTCATCCGGAAATGGGAGAATCAGCCGATCATCCAGATCTTTACCGAGAGCTTTGCGCAGCCCATCCCCAATGGTTCTGGTGCTGTTCACCGAGGCCGGATCGCACAATAATGCACCAAAGATTTTTTTCCCTCGTTTGCGGAATGTATCGACAATCATGGCCATTGCGTGATTCCAGTTGTAGCGAATCCGCGGTAAATGGAACTCATCTCCGCTTTCTCCAATTTGTAATAAAGGTACATCCAGGCTTTTTAAGTATTCAATCCATGCCTTGGAAAGAAAACCGGTGACAATAATTCGGTCGTGTCCTTGAATTTCATCAAAATGCCCGGGGTCAACTTTACGGGGCAAATGAACGACTCGCCACGCTGCCCGTCGCGCCTGCAACGCTGTTTTGAAGTCGTGAAGACGGCGGCTGTCGGGATAAGCGTTGTCGCCAATATTGATGAGTGCGCATTGGCTGTATGGCAAGTTCATTTCAAGGTTCCCATTGAAAAAAGTTCCAATTCCCGGCTCCTTGCGAATGATACCGGCTTCTGCAAGATCTGCCATGGCTCTGCGTATCGAAATAATACTGATGCCGAGTTGTTCGGCAAAATACCGTTCTGACGGCAACTTATCCCCAACGGCAAGCTGTCTTTCCCGAATCAATTCTGTGATACGCAACTTCGCATTACTGTACTTTAAAACAGTCATAACGGATGCTCCAAGATTGTCTTATTTTGCTATATTTATATAGCGCCGCAAATCGGAAATTGCAATCATCTGAAGGTTTTTTCTTCAAAAAAAGCCGGAAATTTGCTTTTTTCCCGTATAGCTGTATTGTAAAAAAGAAGGTGTTTCTGGCTGGCGCTGGTGAAATTTTAGAAAGGCAAACTCCGTATGAGTGCGAAATTTTTGACCTCCCGGCGTTTTTTACCTCTTTTTATTACTCAATTTTTCGGGGCATTCAACGATAATTTTCTGAAGAATGCGATGCTGGTTCTGATGACGTTCACCATGGCATCGGAGCTCCAAGCCATGAACATCAAGCCCGCACTTTTGACCAATACTGCTCTGGCATTGTTCATTGCACCGTATATCTTTTTTTCCTGTTGGGCAGGCCAACTGGCGGATCGATATGACCGTGCTCTGCTCGCCCGATACGTAAAACTGGCAGAAATCATTTTAATGGCGGGAGCTTTCGTGGCTCTTGTAGCACATTCCATTTGCGGACTGTTGATCCTGCTTTTTTTAATGGGGCTGCAATCTACATTTTTCGGACCTCTCAAGTATTCACTGTTGCCGCAACATCTCAAGGAATCGGAGCTGGTAGGGGGAAATGGATATATTTCTGCGGGAACCAATCTGGCAATTCTTGTCGGTTCGCTTGGCGGCGTTCTGGTGGCAATTCCCTGTGGAACATGGTATGTCGGTGCGTTATTGCTTGTTTTCGCAATTGTCGGATATTGCTCCAGCCGTTGGATTCCTGACTCCCCACCGCCATCGCCGGACTTGAAGTTTCATTGGAATATTTTTACAGAAACGATTGAGATTTTTCGATGTTGCGGGCATAATCGCGTGGTTTCCCGTTCGATTTGGGGCGGATGTTTGTTTTGGCTGGTGGGGGCACTTTACCTCGCGCAGCTTCCCAATTATTGCAGAGAATATCTTGGCGGAGATGAACAACTTTTTGGTGTTTTTCTCGGCATTTTCTGTATCGGTATCGGGGTTGGTGCAATTTGGTGCAACCGCTTGTCACAAGGTGTTGTTCAGGTTACTTTTGTTCCCCTGGGCGCATTGGGAATGGCGCTTTTTTCCTTTGATTTGTACTTGTTGAGCAATTCATTGCCTGCCGTTGGAGAAACACCATTGACGCTGGTGGAGTTAAGCCGCCGATTCTTTTTCTGGAGAGTTTGTTTTGACCTGTTCTGTCTGGCCGTTTCTTCTGGAATTTATCTGATTCCTCTGGATGCAACGGTTCAGCATGCAGCCCATCCAGAAGAGGTTGCCCGGGTAATTGCCGGAAGTAATATTGCAACGGCAATTGCCATGGCCGGAGGGAATGTAGTTGCTGCCGCTGTAATCGTACTCTTTGGAGTAACGATTCCGCAAATTTTCTTTGCCATTGCGGTGTTGTCGTTGATCGGGGCCGTTTATGTTGTCCGTCTGTTGCCGGACGCGTTAATTCGTTCAATTTTTCGGACCGTTCTGGGAATCTGGTTCAGAGTTAAAGTTGAAAATCTTGAAAACTTTGAAAAAGCCGGCAACCGGGTCATGATTATTGCCAATCATGAATCTTTGCTTGACGGCCTGTTGATTGCTGCTTATTTGCCGGAAAAATTGACGTTTGCCATTGACAGTGACTGGGCTGAAAAATGGTATGTCAAACCGCTTCTGTCCATGACTCATGCCTGCCCGATCAAGCCGGCAAGCCCCTTGGCAACCCGAACTTTAATCAAAGAATTGCAAAATAATAAGAAAGTAATGATTTTTCCTGAAGGCCGCATTACTGTCACCGGTGCGTTAATGAAGGTATACGATGGCCCGGGTTTGATCGCGGAAAAATCTGCTGCAACCATTCTGCCAATTCGGATTGATGGAGCTCAATATTCAATTTTTTCCTATTTACGTCACAAGCTTCCGATTCGTCTTGCCCCTCAAATTACCCTTACGATAATGGAGCCGCGTCAATTCTCTGTTGATGCAACCCTGCGTGGCAGAGCTCGCAGGCAAGCAATTTCTGATGGAATTTATAATATGATGGCGGATATGATTTACCGCGGCTCTGCTCGTAATGAAAATCTTTTCCAGGCATTATGTGCGGCAAAAAAACTTCATGGCAATAAAGCTGCTGTGGAAGATATTGCCCGCAAACCTGTTTCGATTGGAACCCTTATCTGGAAGAGTCGTTTCCTGGGAGCCTTATTGGAAGATTCTTTGGCATCTGGAACTGCGCCCATTGGCGTGATGTTGCCGACTTCAATTGCAGAGTGCACTACGTTCTTTGGCTTGGTTGGAATAGATCGGATTCCTGCAATGATCAACTTTTCAGCAGGAAGTTCTGCCATTCTCGCTGCATGCGACGGCGCTGGAGTTACTGAGGTGATTACTGCGCATAAATTTATTGAGCAAGGAAAGCTCGAAGCTCTTGAATACGCAATGCTCAGCAGGGGATTCCACCTGATTTATCTTGAAGAATTGAAGCAGAATGGTTCGATTCGAACGATTCTTGTCGGTTTTTTCCGTAATCTTCGGAAGTGCATGCCTCGGCGTTCGTCGGATTCCGCTGCTGTGATTTTATTTACTTCCGGCTCAGAGGGACGTCCCAAGGCGGTAATGCTCAGTCATCACAATATTTTGTCCAATATCCGCCAAGTCCTGAGTTTGCTGGCAGTAACGCCTCAGGATACTATTTTTAATGCGTTGCCTATGTTTCATTCTTTCGGCCTGGGGATGGGTACCTTGATGCCATTAATTGCCGGAGCCCGGGTTTTTTTCTATCCTTCTCCGCTCCATTACCGGACTATTGCTTCGCTTTGTTATGATACTAATGCGACAATTTTATTTGGGACAGATACCTTTCTTGCCGGATATGCGAAGGTCGCTCATCCTTATGATTTCTTTAATCTTCGCTTTGCTGTTTGTGGAGCAGAAAAGTTGCGGGATTCCACCCGGATGACATGGATGGACAAATTTGGTGTCCGATTGCTGGAAGGGTATGGGGCTACGGAAGCAAGTCCAGTTTTAGCCTGTAATACCCCGATGTATAATCGTCCCGGGACGGTCGGAAAAATGCTGCCGGGAATTACGTATCGGCTGGATCCAGTTCCTGGACTGTCAGAAGGGGCACGTCTTCGAGTAAAAGGGGATAACATTCTAATGGGGTATTGGGATGTCCATCGAGGCAAAGGACAGGAACTTGCAGCGCCGGAAGATGGATGGTACGATACCGGAGATGTCGTTACTGTTGATGCGGATGGATTCATTACGATTTGTGGGAGGGTCAAACGGTTTGCGAAAATCGGCGGGGAAATGGTATCACTTCCTCAAATCGAAGCGGTTCTGACCCAATATTTTCCAGATCGTTTTTTCGCTGTTATTGCACGTCAAGGGGGCTCAAAAGGGGAAGAGTTAGTTGTTTATTATTCGGGGGACGACCTTGAGGTCGGACATGTTACCGAAGTATTGCGGACTGCTGGAATCGGAGAACTTGCAATTCCGAAAAAATATCGAAAAGTGGTGGAACTTCCTCGTTTAGGTAGTGGAAAAATTGATTATAACGCCTTAATCATTCACTCAGAATAGATCTGAACACAATCCTCTGAATCGACAGGTTTCACAAGATTCTGGCGACCGTGGCAATGAATCCGGGGAAGTGGCAGGGGTGATATTGGCAAAAAAGCCAACTTCACTTTTGATTTTATCAAGAACCATAGAAATTTGTAACATATCGTCAGGGACATAGCGGAAATTCCGATCATTTGCCCCCGGGGTGAAGAAAAGAGTAGTCGTACGTTCTGGCGAATTTTTCCAGTGATGAAATGCCCAGAGTTTGTGCAATGCCGCAGTAATTGCCAATTCTGATGCAGGACGGGAAGCATTGCAGAAGGAGACGGTGTAAACTTTTCCACTCAGCCGGAACGCGCAGGGAATTTTCAAAAAGACAGTACATTCCGCTACAGGAAACGATTCGATCACCCTGGTAGGAACTATGTCAAAAGCGGTCAATTCGGCAAGAAGTTCCCGCCAGGGAGATTGAAAAAAGTCTCTGGTTGCTCTTGTCACAGCATCGGTCAGTTCCTGAAAAAATTCTTCCGGAGAATGACTGTGATCAAAATACAAGGCAATCGGGAAAGGTAATTCCGGGTCATTCCAGTTTGTTTCCAGTAAGATAGCTTTGCGATCCTGCCTGAAAATTCTCCAGAGGATCCGGGAATATTGTTCGGCAAAATTTACATGACCATTTTTTGTATCTGCAAATGGTCGTTCTGCATTAAATGTAGCATTTGCTGCTGAGTGTACAGTACGCAAAAAATATCCCGATGCAGAAACGAGGGCGCGCCGACGCAGCAATTCCCGTTCGTTTTCCGTTGCATAAGAAAGTTTTCCAGATTGAGACGCATAATAATGCAGAAAATATTCCCGACGGCAGCGTTTCCACATTTTAGAACGATATTCTGACCAGAAATATTCCCCGGAAGGTCGCAACCCTTCCGGGGAATATTGCGATGAAACGGTGTTTCCCATCCGTATTGCCAACAGTTACAGCTCTACAGTAATGGCAGCGGCTGAACGTTTGACTTTTTCCACGGCTTCTTCAACAGATTCTGCTCTTGCCAGAACAACGCCAAGGCGTCGATGGCCGTTCAGTTCCGGCTTCCCGAAAAGGCGCAGTGTGGTATCCGGCTCTTGGAGCGCCGCATTGATCCCGGAAAATACCATCTGTTTGGATACACCGTCAAAAACCAGCGCTTTACTGGCTGATGGGCCATGGAATGCAATGTTTGGAATCGGTAATCCAAGAATTGCGCGGGCATGGAGAGCGAATTCTGACAAATCCTGTGAAATCAACGTTACTAACCCTGTGTCGTGGGGGCGCGGAGAGACTTCACTGAAGATCACATCGTCTCCTTTGATAAAGAGTTCAACCCCGAAGATGCCGCGGCCCCCAAGAGCTTCAGTCACTTTTCCGGCAATTTCCTGGGCTTTTGCTAACGCCGTGGCGGACATTGCCTGTGGTTGCCAGGATTCCTGATAGTCCCCTCCAACCTGGTGGTGGCCGACGGGGTTGAGAAAAGAGGTTCCACCAACGTGGCGGATGGTTAACAAGGTAATTTCAAAATCAAAATTTACGAACCCTTCGACAATTACTTTCCCAGCTCCGGCTCGTCCCCCTTCCTGAGCATTGCGCCACGCTGGATCAATATCGCTGGCGGAGCGGATTACACTTTGTCCATGACCGGAGGAACTCATAATGGGTTTGACGACGCAGGGGATACCGATTGCTTTGACTGCTTCATCAAATTCATCCTTCGTTGCCGCAAAACGGTAGGGACTGGTTGGCAGTCCCAATTCTTCTGCCGCAAGCCGGCGAATCCCTTCGCGGTTCATTGTCAGGTAGGTGGCTCGAGCTGTCGGAATAACGGTGAACCCTTCCTCTTCCAGCTGGAGCAGGGTTTCCGTGGCAATTGCTTCAACTTCAGGGATAATATAGTTGGGTTTTTCTTTTTCAATTACGGTACGGAGTTCAGTTCCATTGAGCATGTTGATTGTATAAGAGCGATGTGCTACCTGCATTGCCGGAGCATTGGGGTAACGGTCAACCGCAACAACTTCAACGCCTAACCGTTGCATTTCGATTGCGACTTCTTTGCCGAGTTCTCCGGAGCCACAAAGCAGGACTTTGACGGCTGTACCAGACAACGGCGTTCCAATTTTTGTCATAATCAATCCCTTTCTCGAAAGAAATTAGTTGCTGAAGGATTCCGGCAGGAAATACATCCGTCCCTGAGGCAATTCGCCGGTTTTCATTCCTGGAAATTCAACTTTGACCGGTTGCTGCGGAGCTCTGCTTTCCAGGAGTCCGAGCAAGTCGGAAAAACGGAATATCTTGTCAAAACGAATAACTTTATAATCATTTTCGGGAAGTCCTGCGCTTTCAGCGACTGCCTTAACTGCATCATCAAAATATCCGATTGAATCAATAAGCCCGAATTTTTGGGCTTGGGGTGCGTCCAGGATTCTGCCGTCCGCAAATGGTTGTTGCCGGATGGAATCTGCAGAAAATCCTTCACGGTTGTCAACAACCAGATTGAGAAAACGGTTGTATACCACGTCAAGACAAGCACGAATAATCTGTTGTTCTTCTGGTGTTGTCGGGCGGACCGGACTCAAAATATCTTTTTTGTTGCCGGAAGTATAGGTTTCAGATTCTACGCCGATTTTGTTCAGCAGATTATAGTATTTGACTCCGGACAGGATCACCCCAATGCTGCCGGTAATGGTGTATTCGTGGGCAATGACAGGCTTGCAAGGCAACGAAACATAAAACCCGCCACTGGCAGCCATGGATGCCATATAGGCGGCAACCGGTTTTTTCTCGCGGACTTCCAGAATTTTACGATAGATCAGGTCTGAGGCAACCACTTCTCCACCAGGACTGTCAATCAACACGACAGTTCCTTTTATATTATCATCACTTAGCGCCATATCCAGTTGCTTAATAATCGACTGCGCGATGGCAACATTGCTGGCAAAAAGAGGTTCTCCATCATAGGAAGAAAGGATGACACCGGTAATGGGAACCACAGCGATCGCATTGAGGCTGGATTTGTTGCCTTGTACAAAATGTTGAAAGTGATCCGAGGGCGTGTAGTTCTGGGCGGGGCGCTTCGATGAGGCAAAATTTATTGCCAGTATGGCAATGACGGCAAGAAGTATTATTCCAAAAATTGGCGCACACAGACACCCGAAAGCAAACCATCCGCACCCTCTTCCTTTGCGTTCCCGGTAAACTAACGGGGAATTTGACTCATTTTCAAAATTCTGATTCATTCTCATACTCCTGTTTTCCA
Organism: uncultured Lentisphaeria bacterium; assembly: GCA_937960425.1. Taxonomy (GTDB): domain Bacteria; phylum Verrucomicrobiota; class Lentisphaeria; order Victivallales; family Victivallaceae; genus UMGS1518. Next base: position 2,459 of record CALGPR010000231.1, on the reverse strand, counting down.
TATATTTTAATGCAAGGAAATCCTTTACTCGTTTGCGGGTGCAATCACAATTCTCTCGTGAAGCTGTTGCCAATCTTCTTGTGTAAAATCACCGCAACGTAATGACAGGCAGTTCGCTGATGCTGCAGCAAGGCCGCAGGCAAATGCTTCCTGCAACGGGGTTCCACACAGAACTTCGCTCCAGAATACTGCACTTGCCGTATCGCCGGAGCCGATGGGATTAACAATTTGCTCAAGAGGAGGAATGGAAAAACAATCCAAACGATTACGTTCTCCCAGCCATGCGGGATTTTTGCCGCAAGTGATGGCAACTGCCCGCAAATTGGGATACCGATTTATCAGCATTTTTATTCCGGAGGAAATTTTTTGCTCACCGGTCAATGCGTTCAATTCTTCGGAATTGATTTTCAATACTGCATCAACACCGGTTGCCAGCATAAGATCTGTTGCGATAAAAGAGTCAATCAATAACGGTTTGCCTGCGCAGGCAAACATGTGGGCGATTTTGCCGTAAAGATCGGGATTAGTTCCCGTCGGCAACGTGCCGCAAACTGCCCCGCCTGTACACTCGTTGATATGAGCAGCAATCCAATTGGTATAATTTTTACATTCTTCCTCTGTTGCAGGAAAACTCGGTTCAATTAATTCTGTAGCCAGGTTCTCGCTTTCGTCAATGCAGGTAGTACAGGTGCGTGTATCAGCAACGCAGGAGATGGAGTGAAAACGAATCTGTTCGGTTGTCAATGCGGTATCTATGCGTGTCAGATTTTCACCGCCGGCAAACTGTACCAAAAGACCTTCAGCTTTTCCATAATTCGCGCAGGCACGGCAGAAATTTACTCCTTTCCCGGATGCAAATTGAATCGACGTACGCACTCGGTTGACTTCCCCTCTGCAAAATGAGGAGAACAAAAGAACTTTCTGCCATGCCGGGTTAGCCCCGGAAACCAGAATTACCGGTTTCATAAGAGTGACTCCAAAATAGTGTATAAATCATTATCCGACAAATCACGCGGATTGGCTTTCATGCTGCCACTTCGAGAATGTGCAATGATAAATGGAAAATCTTCTCTGGTTAATCCCGCAGAGCGAAACCGATCATTGATTCCGAAGTCCTGATTGAATTTCAATAAATTCTGATGCAGCGCAGCAAAATCTTTTTCCCCTAACTGTACAGCAAGTTTTTCCAATTCGCCAGAAGAAACTGTATAATTCCACTGCAAAATTTCCGGCAATAATTTTGCGCAGACAACACCGTGCGGAATATGCCGCAGACACCCAATCGGGTGTGCCAGCCCGTGGACAGCACCCAGGCCGCTGTGGGCAAAAGCCATGGCGCCAAGGAGCGTTCCTTCGGATAATGCAGTTCGCGCGGGTAAATTATTTCCATCAGCGATAACGGCAGGTAAATTTTTGTATACAAGCTCTGCCGCCTGCCGGGATAATGGTTTCGTGAAATGATTGGCTTTTTGGGCAATCAAAGATTCAATTGCCTGCGTCAAAGAATCCATCCCCGATGCTGCTGTTATCGAGGGAGGGCAGCTGAGTGTCAGTTCCGGGTCAACAATTGCGACAGTCGGCTGCATGGAGGGATGGCGAAGAGATTGCTTAATATTTGTTGCCGGGTCGGATAGAACGGCGTTGGCGGTAACTTCAGCTCCAGTTCCGGCAGTAGTTGGAATACAGATCAATTTCGTCCCACACTGAGAGAGTTTTCTACGGTTGTAAAAGTAATCCGCAGTTGAACCGGGCAAAGACAACAGAATCGCGACAGTTTTTGCCGCGTCGATTACAGCTCCGCCGCCGACGGCAATGACGACATCCGGCCTGGTTTTTCGAGCTGCCGCAAGAAATTTGTCTGTGAGTTCAAGTGTAGGTTCTTCCCCGGAAAGAATTTCATGAGTAACGTGGAAATTTTCAAGAAGAGTAAATAACGTTGAAAAAAGTTTTTCCCTGTTTTTTCTCCCGCAACTGAGGAGAAAAATCCTGGATTGTCCGGTGAGGTATTCTGGAAGACTTTGCAACCCCCCTACGCCAAAACAAATTTTCTGTGGCAGATTCAATATATACATACGTCAACTCCCCGTCTTCTGATTGTTTTTTCCGTTAACAACTGAATTTACCTGCGGCAAAAAAAGTCTCGATACCAGTCATCTCTGCAGATAGGCAATCTTATCGCTCAAGTAGTTCCCTGTTTGATTTTACATGATTGATGGCAGGATCTTTTTCCGAGAGAATGTTAATGGCTTCCCGAGCTGCTTGACTTTCCGCCTGGCGGCGATTGTGCGCATTTCCTACAGCAACGATTCCTCCGACGGAAACCTGTACCTGAAAACATGGATTATGTTCAGGACCACTGATATTCAGAACTGTATAAATGGGGGCACAATTCCATTTTCTTTGCGAATATTCCTGGAGAATTCCTTTCGGGTTGATGTGGGTCAGCATGGACACGGGTT
>CALGPR010000230.1 GCA_937960425.1 uncultured Lentisphaeria bacterium | reverse complement strand
CAGTATTGGAGCCCAATTCAGGATAACATGATTAATCGTTCGCAGATGATCCCAAATCGGTGTTTTTTTATGCAAATGATCTATCGGCGCCTGTCGGAAGTTGCCGATATAAGGTGTCATATAGGTAAAGTAGGCAATCCCTTTGGCTCCATAAGCCAGAGGGGCGTAAACCTCCAGGCACAAATCCTGGTAAGTTGGCAAACGATAATTGAAATGCGCATTGCTCAGGACAACTGCCCAGAACGGTAAATGATGCTGATTGGAAACTTTGTACATTGCTTCGAGATTGACCCACAACCACGGCGTCATTTGATTCGGGGAAGATTCCAAAACACAGTACGCATCATAACCGAGCGAATCGGGTTTGCAGGTTTCTACAAAGGATTTTAAATAATCGAAGTGATTCTGATCGTTGTTGCCCGGCAGCATATTGACATAAAGCTCTTTTCCGGTATTCAGACTGCGGTAGATGTTCATCATATCGGCAATCATTTCAAAATGCTGCGGAGAAGGTTCATCGCGCAGATAATACCCGTAAACGGCAGGATGGTCATTAACTTCAGCGACCAGCTCTGCAATATCTTCAGCCGCCTTGTCGTGATCGTAGGCAGCAGGATCCCATTGGTCATGGTTGTTGCCGCGTTTATCGCGAACGTAAGTAACCAGCCCAGCCTGGTCAATCATATCGAGAAATTGCGGAGAATAGAACCCGGCGACTGTAATGCCACATTCCGCCATTCCGTCAAAAATTTCCTGATCCGGCATATGGTCGCCTTCCCGTTCTCCACACCAGGCATCCCAGGCGATGATTGGAAAAAAATCCTCATCGCCGGGCCGAGGCGGGCGGTCTTTTTCTTCGGTAACAGAAATACATCCACTGATAAGCAAAGATAAAAATAAGACTGACAAATTTTTTTTCATGACTTTCCTTCCATTTCCCGACAAAATATTATTCCAGCCGACGCGCGCCCCACCCGGAAGGGCGCTGTCGCAAACTCTGAATTGGGTCGAAACAGGTTGCTCTTTCTGGGATTCACAAAAGTTTTTATCCATAGTATACAACCGGTTACTTCTTTTTCTATCGCCTGCTGAAAAAAATTTTCCCCTCGGCAAAAATAGAATCGGTGAAGGTTCGCTTTTTCTCGATAAAGGCAGTTGAAAAGAGTTTTTCCTGGAATACAGTTTTATAGCATTTAAAAATTCATTAACAACCGGGACAAATTCCTATGACAATCAGAACTTTTTTTGGGAGACTGCTGCCTGTTCTGGGACTGATCACAGTTGGGACAACAGGGTTTTGTGGCGAATCGGAACTGGAATCGCAGGGATATATGAAAGAAAGTTTTGACGCGGAAGCGGTTGCTCCGGAAACCTGGGCTCTGGTTGATGAACTCGGCCGAACCTGGATCCCAGGAAAAAAGAATGGTCAGAAGGACGACAAACCGCGACAGGTACTGATGTTCTACTGGCTCTGGCACGGTGACTTTGCCCGCAAATGGCCGGTACGGAATACCGGGGATGTCATTTCATTTTATCCTGAAGCCATTCATGACTTCCAACATCCTGCCTGGCGAGATTCTGAAGGCTCCAGGACCTATTTCTGGGGGAAACCGCTCTTTGGCTACTACAGTACGATGGATCGGTATATTCTGCGCAAACACTGTGCAATGCTTGCGGTTGCAGGAGTCGATGGAATTGTTTTTGATGCTTCTAACGGAACCTTTACCTGGAAAGAAAGCTACGATATCCTTTTGGAGGAACTCGATCGGGCGAAACGCGATGGGATTGCTACACCGAAAATAGCATTTCTGCTGAATTTCGCTCCTAACGAGGAAAGCCGGATCCAGTTACGGGCACTCTGGCGCGACATTTACAGCATCGGCCGCGGCCAGGCGCATTGGTTTTTTCTTGATGGAAAACCTTTGATTCTGGCGCACCGCGATTGTTTGAAAGACGATCCGACAGACCGGGCAATCAATGAGTTTTTTACCTTCCGAGCCAATCATCCAAGTTATTTTGACGCCGGGTCAAAAATCGAAGAAGCAAAATGGGGATGGTGTTCCAACTACCCGCAACCACGCTATGGCATACGCGCGGATGGCAGTTGCGAAGAAGTTTGTGTCAGTGTTGCTCAAAATTCTACCGATAAAGAACTTACTGCCATGAACAGTCCTCAGGAAGGCGTTCACGGTCGCAGTTTTTCTGCTGGCAAAGACTATGTCTGCCATACCAATTGCTATTTAACTCCAATTGAAGTCACCTCCCAAAATCCAGATGCGATGCGATATGGAGTTAACTTCCAGCAGCAGTGGGATCATGCTTTAGCGACCGATCCGGATATTGTGTTCGTCACCGGCTGGAACGAATGGGTCGCCGGACGGCACCCGGAATGGCAAAACGTAAAAAACGCCTTTCCCGATCAGTTTTCCCCGGAATACAGCCGCGACATTGAGCCCGCCGCTCATGCCCCCGGAGACAATGCGTATTGCCAGCTTTTCCAGAATGTCCGCCAATTTAAAAATGACTCCCGGATTCTGGAAGTGGCAAACGGAAACCGTACCATCGACTTGAACGCCATTGGCGATGAATGGAAGGATGTGAAACCGGTTTTTCGTGATTACCGGGGAGATACCCCCCGACGGGATGCTCCTGGCTGGAGAAACGAATACTATCGCAGCGATGCACAAAGCAATGATATTATTGCTGCCCGTGTCGCTTATGATGATGAGTTTCTGTATCTCATGGCGGAATTGACAACGGCACCGACGCCGGAAACTTCCCCAGCATGGATGCGGTTGTTTTTAGATGTTGACTGGAGCGGCGAATCCCCCCATTGGGAAGGCTTTGAATATGTGGTTAACCGCAATGCGCCGGCGAATGGCAGGGGGCTTCTGGAAAGATCCGTTGGCGGCTGGAACTTTGAGCCCGCCGGAGAAGTAGAATACGTAATCCGAGGCAACCGCCTTGAAGTCAAAATTCCGCGCAACGCATTGCAATGGCCGTCCGGCGGAGACATTCCCGCCTTTGGATTTAAATGGGCAGATGGCAATGCAGAATTCGGGAATATTTACGAATTTTATCAATATGGCGACGCCGCTCCAGACGGCCGTTTCCGTTTTTACTATGATCCAGCCGCCCGGAATGGCATTCCTTCAATATTAGAGAAAAATTGAGGCAAGCCATCAAATTTGCGGCTCCACTATATAAACATAGCGGGACCATGCCTGAAGAAAATCCTTCAACAAGAATTTTCTCGGCACTTTTTCCAAATCTCCCATTGCCGGGTCATTGATATGAACGTACCAATTACCGTCTTCGCCTTTGCTGAAGCCGGTTAGAACAGATAAATGATGCGGCAAAGGAATTTCCCGTTTTTCCTCGACAGCTTCTGGCAGCGGCTTGCGATTGCCGAAGCTGACTACTACAGGCTTATCCGCAGCAATTGCCTCAGCCAAGTCCGACATGGAGAAGCACCCAACATAACTTTTGAATCCGTACTCTGATGCGCCTGCGGCATTGTAAGACCAATTCCCGTAAATTGGTTCTTTAGCATCGGGCATCAACATCATCTCTGCCACATTTTCTGTTGGCAGCTTTGCCCCATAATACTCAAGAACCATCGCGACAGAAGTCGGGCTGCAAATTACATCGCCGATTTTGGGAACAACGGATTGCATCCGTCGGGGCACCTCCAGCACTTTTTCCGGAAAAATACTGGCGTTATCAGCAGAGGAATTGACGGGACAAACCG
>CALGPR010000229.1 GCA_937960425.1 uncultured Lentisphaeria bacterium | reverse complement strand
CCATTGGACCGCCCGAAGCAAAAATCGTCGGGATATTGAGCCGCATTGCTCCCATCAACATTCCAGGAACAACTTTATCGCAATTGGGAATGCAGATCATCGCGTCAAAAGGATGAGCACTGCCCATAGTTTCAACGCTGTCGGCAATCAAATCACGGCTCGGCAATGAAAATTTCATTCCCGCATGGCCCATGGCAATCCCATCACAAACGGCAATCGTATTGAATTCATAAGGGATCCCGCCAGCTTCGCGAATGGCATCGCAGACAATACGTCCAACTTCCTGAAGATGGCAATGCCCGGGTACAATATTGGTATATGAGTTGCAGACTCCGATAAACGGCTTCCCGTTCAAATCTTCACTTTTGATTCCAGTAGCGCGCATCAGAGCGCGGTGAGGGGCGCGTTCATCGCCCAGTTTCATAATATCGCTGCGCATAATTTTCTTAAAATCCCTGTTATGGTTTATCCGATAATCTGGTTGTCACCAGCGGAGAGGAAGATTCCTTCAAAGTTCATCTTGAGCTGTTCGGGGTTATCGGAAGCCACCAGAGCATCTTCTTCCGTAATCACGCCTTCGTTGACGAAACCGAGCAAACATTGGTTAAAAGTCATCATCCCGTCGCCCTGCCCGGCAGCAATAGCCGAAGAAAGACGGTCGAGACGGTCTTCTTGAATCAGTTTGGTGACAATCGGAGTATTGATCATAATTTCCGTAGCCGGGACACGGCCTTTCCCTGAAGCCTTCGGAACCAGGCGCTGGCTGATCACCGCCTTGAGATTCAAGGCGATAGCCTCACGGATTGGATCCTGTTCATTTTTTTCATAAAAGTCCAGAATACGGTTGATGGTCTGAGACGCATTCGACGCGTGCAGAGTCGTCATAACCATATGCCCGGTATCTGCGGCCTGAAGTGCGGCTTCAAAGGAGTCTTTGTCACGCATTTCCCCAACCATAATGATGTCCGGGTCCTGGCGCAAGGCATGTTTCAACGCGCTGGCAAAAGAAATTGTATCCAATCCGACTTCACGCTGTTCAAATAGACAATGCTTGTCGGTAAATTCATATTCGATCGGATCCTCAATGGTAATCACGTGATCATTACGGTTTTCATTCAAATAGTTGAGCATGGCAGCCAACGTCGTGGATTTACCGGATCCAGTTGTCCCGGTCATAATGATAATCCCGCGGGTTTCTTCCAGAATCTGCTTGAAGACAGGCGGCAAACCGAGTTGTTCAAAGGTCATAATGGTATTTTTCACCCAACGAAAGTTGATGGAATTCAAATTCCGTTGACGGTGAACATTGACACGGAACCGGCCGACATCGTCTTCCCGGTGTGAAAGGTCAAAGTCACCAATACGGTAGTATTCTTCGATCTGGCGTTCTGTGCCAACTTCGCTGAGGAATTGGTCGATAATTTCTGTTGTTGCAATAAAATCACTTGTAATGAGAGCGCCATCAATCCGGTATGCGACCGGGCAGTTTTCTTTGATGTGGATGTCGGAAGCGTTGTTGTCAACTGCCAATTTCAGCACGTCGTGCAGAACTGTAAAGGTTTTACTCATGCTTTTTCTCCATAAACATTACGCGGACACGGAATTTCCGACTCCGCAAAAATTCAAGATATTTTCCTATGCCGTTACGTTCGGGGAAGAACGGGGCACCATCCTGTAAATTTATCCTTAATATTGATAATGACTCATTTTCTGAAGCATTTCTTTGACCGCTTCCTCCATACCGACCATAATTGCGCGGCCAACAATACTGTGGCCAATATTCAACTCGCATAACCCGGGAATCGTCAATATTCCGTCAATATTTTCATAATCGATCCCGTGACCGGCATTCACCTTTAGTCCCAAAGACTTGGCATATGATGCACCTTCCGTCAATCGGGTGAGTTCAGCCGTTTGCGCTGCCCCGGTGGCATTAGAATACGTACCTGTATGCAATTCAATATACTCTGCGCCGCTGGCTGCCGCCTGAGTAATTTGTTCTTTGTCTGGATCAATGAACAAACTGACAACAATGCCTTTTGCCTGTAACCTTTTCA
>CALGPR010000228.1 GCA_937960425.1 uncultured Lentisphaeria bacterium | reverse complement strand
CCTATGACCTTCACGATGTCAACGTGACGCTCTAACCAACTGAGCTATACGCCCGACAAAAAAATGGGGTACTGAATCGTCCCACTCACCGACAAGCAATGGTGGGCGTAATAGGACTCGAACCTATGACCTTCACGATGTCAACGTGACGCTCTAACCAACTGAGCTATACGCCCGTATTCAGCAGATAAACGTAAATATACACCATCTTTTCCCGTTTTCAAGCCCGTGCAGCAAAAAATAAAGAAAATTTCCAAGAACCCCGCGGTTACGTTTTGGGTCATCGGCGATGTTTGCCATATGAGACAGAAAACAGAAAAAATCAGAGATGAAGAAAGTGACGGTCAGGTCAGTCGACAAGGCAAGTACATGGGAAAGCGATGCGAAATCGCCGCAAAGCTGTCTTTGAGTCTATAACTCATGGAATCTTTTGTTCCAGAATATTTTCTGTAATTTCGGATTCAGTTTACTCTCCAAAATTCTGCTTTAAGAATTCAAGCAGTTTCTCCCTGACTCTGATCGGCCCCTGCGGCGCTTTGCAAAGTCCATGAGCACACAAACCCGCTAAATTTACTTTGTCACTGTCCTTTTTCTTGAGAAGACGCAGACGAACATAGGCTCCGTTTTTACCACTGTCATACTTGGCAGTGTCAGCCCAAAATTCCCGGTCATCGGTGATTTCGTCAAAACTCATCCCCGCCTTGTCGACAATTGTCATATAACGGACTTTGCCAATGGGACGGGAGCAGTAAATATAAACAATATCACCTTTCCGGTAATGATATTTATCCTGCTTCCAGTCGATATAGCCGAATTTATCGAAGGCCGCCTCATGGTTGTAAAGTTTTCCGTTTGCCGGGATCAGCCAGCTTACACCGGTAAGAGTTTCATCGTCCGCCGGGGTAAAATTAAATCCTGGCAATTCATCATTCTGAGCGGTTTCAGGAGGAAGAATGGTCAATTTGATTTTCAGCTTGGCTGAAATTGTTTTCAGATATTTGATTTTTGCCGATGTGCTGGATTGCGTTTGAATAAAAAAACCCGCAGCAGTTCTTTTGGAGCCGGCAGGATATTTTTTGCTTCTGGACTTACTGACCAATGGCTCTCCAGCGCATATCAAATTCAATCCCTGCACCTTGTGTTCTCCAATGCGTTCGATGGTTTGAACCAGAGTGTCACAAGCTTTGCGGTTGAAGATAACCGTCCCGTCCGGGAACCTGACCGTGAAATTGGTTTTCGCGGCCATCGGCTGAGTCACATTGCGGGTAAAACCTGTCTTGGATTTTCTGGTCCTCATGCCAAACAGTTTGCCGTCTCCGTCAACAATGTCCTGAACTTTCTGCGGGGCGGAAACTTTTTCCTCGACCAGCGCTGACCAATCTGAGTTCAATTGTTTGACTTTTCCCTGGAATGCCTCAATCTTTTTCGCGAAATCCAACACCTTCGACGCAGTATCGGCATCCAAAGCCTTCATGGCATTTGCACCATCGCTGTAAATCCGTTTTCGCTCGTCTTCAATTTTTCCGATCAGCAGCTCCAGCGCGGTCGATACTTCCTGTCTTTGGATTCCAGATTTTTCAGCCATTTTACCGTTCCTCATATCTCAGATTTTGGGGCGTATTGCTTTTTTAATCCGCCGGTCGTGATGTTGTATATTTCATCGCAGTGTGATGCGACAAAAAGGTTTCGCTCCAAGCACCGTTTTCGATTTGGGCGGATACAGTTCAAATCATAAGCGGATATCACCAGCATTCGATTGTTCTCTACTGCTTTTTGAATGCCATCCGGCCACTTCTTGTAAAGTCCGCGGGCCAAAACCCAGATGATCGGCTGGCTGCCCTTTAAAAGAATCTCAAACACGTCGCGCTCGATGGCGCTGTGGAAGCCGGAAATGATGCATCGCCCGGTTTTCCGCTGTTCTCTGGCCCAGTCGTATGTGCGCAGAATTTCCTCCGCAGGAATTGTGCGGGAACAGAAAAAAGCCGTTTTGGGAAGCTTCAATAAATCCTGATCGCCATAACAGTTCACAAAAAATGCCTCCGATGCAACCGGAAGGGAATATAACCTGTTTCCCCCGTTTTTGCAATATCACTTCTGCAATTTCCGGAACTTTTCCATCTCCGTATCCAAAACCTTGTCCACATATTTGGCGTAGATCATGGTCGTGGAGACATTACGGTGTCCGAGCAGTTTGCTGGTAACTTCAAGCGGAATTCCGAGCGTGAGACAAGCCGTGGCAAAGGTGTGCCGCGCCAAATGGCAATGGATGTGCTTCGAAAAACCGAGTTTCCCCGCGCCGGACCGCAGATGCCGGTTGAAATAACTGTTTTCGGTCACTTTCAGGATACGGCCGTCCTTCTGCTGCCGGGCAGCCATCAGGAGACCGGCAGCCTGTTCCGCCAGCGGAATGTAAACGACATCCCCTGTCTTGTGCATTTGTTTCCGGATTCGACCATTCTGGATTTCATCCGGCATGAGTGATTTCAGATCGGAATAGCGGAGACCGGTAAAGCAGGAAAAAAGGAACGCCAGCACGGCGTCCTGCTCGGGACGGGACAGGTCTTGGCGACCAGTCAAAAAATGAGAGTGGAGAAATTGCAATTCATCCGTGGTCAGATAATGCCGGGTGCTGTAGACCTTTCGGATCCGGATATTGGCGAAGGGGTCGGTCTGGATCATTCCGCTGTGTCTGACCTTGTTGATAAGGGTCTTCAAGGCCGCCAGCGTTTTGGAGATCGTGTTGTTGCAGTTCCCCTGCCGAAGCATCTTTTCGCGGAACTCCTGGATTACGTCCGGAGTGATTTGTGCGCATTGAATTCTCGGAAATGCCCGCTCGAATTTACTGAGAACGAAACGGTAGGTCTTTCTTGTTTCTTTGGAAAGATCGGCGGACTCACGCTCAAGAATGAGCGAAACTGACTGAAAAAAAGTGTTCATGGTTTTCTCCTTGTAGTGTTGGTCAGATAATAGACACCGGGGAAGGCAAATTTTCATCCGTAGTTATCGGCAATCCGCCGTATGTTGCGATGTCAAAAATCAAATATATCAAACGGGA
>CALGPR010000227.1 GCA_937960425.1 uncultured Lentisphaeria bacterium | reverse complement strand
TTTTCCGCCAACGACCACTGCCGACGTGCGTATTTGCATGACCAGCCATTTCCCTGGCGGGGAAAATCAATCCACTCCGGATGACCGAACTCATTCCCCATAAAGTTCAGATATCCATTCCCAGCCGTTGCCGCTGTTGCCAGACGCGCCATTTTATGAAGTGCAACTCCGCGCTCCACTTCAATATTACTGCGGCCATGCGCCATGGAATCGTACATCGATTTTCCAATCAAACGGAAAATTGCCGTCTGCCCGCCAACGATTGCCTGATCATGACATTCCACATAACTGATGGTCTTTTCGTCCTGCCGGCGATTCGTCAGTTCATGAAACAATCCGTACATATTCCAATTCTCATCAGGAATATCGAAGAGTTTAAACCAGTAGTCGCTGACGCCCATCGCCATACGGTAATCAAACCCGCAACCGCCTTCTTCTACGGAAGCGCCAAGCCCCGGCATCCCGCTGACATCTTCCGCAACCGTAGTTGCATTGGGATTAACCTGATGAATCACCATATTGGCTAACGCCAGGTAAGTGTAAGCATCCTCATCCACCGCCCCGGAAAAATATTCCTCATACCCTTGGAAAGCATGTCCCAATCCATGGTGTAGATACAACATACTGGTCACGCCATCAAATCGGAACCCATCCAAATGGTATTCATCAAGCCAGAAACGGCAGTTGGACAACAGCAGATGCAATACTTCATCTTTGCCATAATCAAAGCAGAGAGAATCCCACTGTTCGTGCCTGCCTCGCGCTCCTTCATGAAAATATTGATACGTTGTTCCATCAAATCTCGCCAACCCTTCCGCTTCATTGCGTACGGCATGAGAATGAATTAAGTCGATAATCACCCGTAAACCGAGCCGATGTGCTTCATCAACCAATGCCTTCAAATCATCCGGCGTACCAAAACGATCCGCAATAGAAAAAAAACTTGCAACGTGATATCCAAATGATCCATAATAAGGATGATTCATAATTGCCATCAGCTGGACAGTATTATAACCATCTGCCGCAATACGGGGAAGAATTTTTTCCCGAAAATACTGAAAGGAAGCCACTTCTTCCGCTTCACCTGACATTCCGACATGGGCTTCGTAAATCAGAGCACCTTCCGGCGGATCAGGAGCTTTATATTTAAAAAGATAAGATTTTTCCGGTGCATACACTTCTGCGGCAAAAAGCTTTGTCTCAGGGTCTTGTACAGCATAACGCGTATATGCTGGAATCCGCTCTCCATCCCCGCCGTTCCAATACACATGCAGTTTGTATTTCATTCCATGGAACATCGCCTCTTTGGGAAGCACCAGCTGCCACACGCCACCATGTGCAAGTCGTTTCATTGCATATTTCGGCATTTCCTGCCAGTGATTCATATCCCCAATCAGGTAAATTGCCGTTGCATTCGGAGCCCATTCCCGCAAACGCCAACGACCGTCCGGAAGCCGATGCAGACCAAAATACTCGTGCCCTGCGGCAAATTCTTTCAGCTTTTTCCCTTTTGGGGCCAAACGTTTCGCAGTGATCGCAATGCGTTCACGCCGCGCTTCGATTCTCGGCAGGAAATCGCGAAGATAGGGATCTGCGGCAAGAGCAGTCGGGCGATTCAGTTGCAATGATTTCATGTAGTTTCCTCCGTTTGGCGTTGCCAAGGAAAAGATCCGTAATCTTTTTCCTGAGATCACGGATCACTGGCATTCATATTTCTCAAACCGGGTTAAGCATTATTAACCAGCGGACGCTGAAGCATCTTCTCATAAATTTTAATATACTCGCCCGCAGTAACATCATGGTTGAAACGTTTTTTGGCGCTATCCATAATCCGCGCAATCTCTGCTGCTCGGATTTCAGGAGCAAGGTCGTAAAATTCCATCGCCTTGCCGATGGCCCAATGCAGAGCGTTGGCATCATAATCACGGAAAATAAATCCGTTGCCAGTATGCTTGCTGACCTTCAACATTTCAACCGTATCATGCAACCCGCCAGTATCGTGAACAATCGGAAGGCTTCCGTAAATCTGGCTGGTCATTTGCGGCAGCCCACAGGGTTCAAACAATGATGGCATCAACATAAAATCGCTCGCGGCAAACCCCAGGTGCGACAACCCTTCATCAAAATCACAGACCGTTACCTGTTCATACAGGTTGAAACGTTCAACAATTTCGCGGAATACATGTTTATAACTACCATTGGCAACAATCGCCACCTGCAAATTGCGATTGTAATACTCAGAAGTAGTCGTATAAAGGATTTCCGCCAGCAACTGGCACCCTTTCTGCACTGGATCCAATCTTGAAGGCCAGAAAAAGAGTGGAGCATCCGGGTCAACTTTTAATCCAGTTTTGTTCTGGAAGGCAATTTTATTCTTTCGCTTAGCCTCCACATGGTCGCTACTGCCATAACGAACTTCCAGTTCAACATCCGTTGTGGGATCACAATTTTCATCTGGAGCATTAAGGATACCGGCTGCACAACCGGCATGAGCCTTATTGGCGATTTCCTGCTGGATCGCCGGGGGCACAAAAGAATGCCGGTTCTCGACAATTTCCTTCAGGAACGTTGGGCTGACCGTATTGATGTAGTGAGCAGCAAAAATCCCGCTGGCTAACTGGTCAACTGGATTGGTAGAACGACTTTCTTCATAGTTATAAGGTGGACGTGAGTAATAAAGATATTTCCAGAAATCTGCTGCATCAATGCCGCGGTCTTCAATAGCATCCAAGGTAGTCTTCTGCGTATGAATATTATGCACAGTAAACAGGCAGGGAATCCCCATTCGACGTGCAAAAGCAGGAATCAGCCCAGTCATCCAGTCATTACAGTGAATCAAATCCGGTTGTACCGAAAGAATGATATTATTAATTACTTCGCGCTGAAAAGCCATTGCACTGCGGAAACTGTCGTCTCCATAGCCGCTGTAAACGGAATCAAGATAATAAAAAATCCGATCCTCTGCCAGATGAATCCTGCTATTCGGCAAATGATTCATATACACGCGCAGTTCGCTGGAAATCAGTTTTCCAACATCCACATGAAACATTCGCCGATAATGCGGCAGCGCGACATGGACATCTGCGCCCTGGCGATACAAGGCTGCCACGAGGGAACTCGACACATCGGCTAATCCACCTGCTTTCGCCTGCAGTTTATTGGACATATTTCCCATGCCTTCCGGCAAATATGTAATTTCCGGAGTGACAATCAAAATTCTCGGATTTTTCTTCATCTTCCCCCTTTCCGGAACCCCGACCTCATTTTTGCGAAGAAGTTCCGGGACGACCGTCGCCGATTGCCGGAACACGGCCGTCCTCATATAATTCTCTGGTTATTTTGCCCAGCACATGAAACCGGGTACACTATTATCCCAATCGCTGCCGATCGGTTTAATCCGTGCGGTCAATCCGACGCGGCCGGACTTTCTGCAATGCAGACCGCCTTCGTATAGATAATTCCCGTTATCCAGTTTCTTGACTAGCTTCATATCTTCAAAGTCACTGCTGACAATTTCGTTGTGTCCATTGAC
>CALGPR010000226.1 GCA_937960425.1 uncultured Lentisphaeria bacterium | reverse complement strand
CAATTTCAGCATCGGGTTTGCGTCACCGGTGGCATGGTCTCCCCATGCCAGAAACCAAATATTGCCGCTGCTGTTTGCCATTCTTTTTGCTGGACCGGTTGCCGCAACACTGATTGCGAAAATGCTCGAACCGTTCACCCCCACCAAAGGAGCAACTCTGATGGGAGGAGGGAAATTAATCGGATATCTGGAGCGCTATCTGATTATTATTTTTATCCTTTTCCAGCAGTGGGAATGTATCGGATTTCTCATTGCAGCAAAAACGCTGCTTCGTTTTAAAGAGGCAAAAGCAGGACGTAAACGTGCAGAGTATGTATTGCTGGGAACTCTTCTCAGCGTCTTTATTGCAATTCTCTGCGGAGTATTCCTGCTCGCGAGCCTGATACGTCTTCCTTTTACAGTAGCATAATATGAATACGCCCTCCACAGTTTTCTCTCCATCTCACAACTGGACACAAATCCGGCAGGATTTACTCTGGTCTCTGCCGGCACCGCTTCTGGCGCTTCTGATTACTGTGGTTGGCGGAATCAACTTCATTCCCTTTCCGGACTGTAATGATTATCTGGCTATTGCTGAAGCCCTGCGGGGTCACGGAACATTTGAATGCGCTGCGGTACAACCCGGGTGGAGAAGCCCGGGATTGCCGTTCCTGTTGGCAATCTTTGCCCCGTTCGGGGGGTATCTGACGTTAAACTTTCTGTCGCTGTGGGGGACAGTTTTCCTGACCTTACGGTTCGGCCATGAATTCGGCTTGAAAAGAAAAGTTTTCCCCGCACTCTTTCTAACGCTTTCCGCTGGAACTATTGCCTGCGCAACGGTACCGTTGTCGGAAACACCATTTACTTTTTTTCTGATTCTGACATTGTATCTCCTCCATCGAAACATATTCTGGGGGGCGGGGTTGGCACTTTCCATGGCAACAGCAATCCGCCCGGCGGCAATGTGTTTTTTTGTTCCTGTTGCCGTATTCCTTTTCTTTACGGCACCACGCCAGAAATGGGGAAAAATACTTGTCTTCGTCATTGCCGCAAATCTCCTGACCGTAGTATGGTGCATTCGCAATGAAGCGGTACACGGAGAATTTGCCTACTCGTCGCACGGAGGACACTATCTCCTCTTTTACAAAGCAGGAAGCTATCTTTCCTGGCGCACCGGCCTGCCCTTTGATGAAATGCGGGAAAAACTGGCGGCGCAACTGCCTCCGAGTGTAAATTTTTTTGAAGAAGACCGCCACGCCAAAGCACTTGCCATCTCCATTATTCGCGAAGATCCCGTTGGGTACTTTCTCTGGGCGCCTCGAGATATTCTAAACTTCTTTCAACCGGACATTACGCCGTTACTCGAGCGGATTCATCTGGCTTCCGGTAATCGCGGAACGCTGGACATTCTCCGCCGCCAAGGGCTTCTATCAGCGATACAACATTATTTTAACGGCAACACTCCTGCAATTGTGCTGACTGTTGTTTACCTTCCGTTTTACTTTCTTTTTCTGCTTCTTTCTGCGGTCGGTTTTTTTAAATTGCTACATCGGCAGCATTGGCATGCAGCAATTGCCTTTGTTCTGCTGTGCGGTTATTTTGGCGCTTTGTCGATTGGGAACCTTGACTGGCGCTTCCGCACACCGTATCTTTTTGCTTTCGCACTTCTGGCAACCTATGCCGTTGAAGACATTCCTCAATTTTTACGTCGGAGGGCACATCATTGAGCCTTTTTCAACTTGATTCGAAATTCAAACCGTCCGGAGATCAGCCGGAAGCAATTCAGGCTCTGCTCGAAGGATTCCGCCGCGGCGATAAAGGGCAAACCCTCCTCGGAGTCACCGGATCAGGCAAAACATTTACCCTCGCCAATGTCATTGCCGCGCTGGATCGGCCGGTATTACTGTTGTCTCACAACAAAACTCTGGCAGCTCAACTTTACAGCGAATTTAAGAGTTTTTTTCCCAATAACGCAGTGGAATACTTTATCAGCTATTACGATTATTACCTGCCGGAATCCTACATTCCCCAGACTGACACCTACATTGCCAAAGATGCCAGCATCAATGAAGAAATTGAAAAACTTCGACTTTCTGCAACGGCTTCCCTGCTGGAGCGGCGGGATGTCATTGCGGTTGCCAGCGTTTCCTGCATTTACGGTTTGGGATCACCTGCGGATTATGCCGACATGTGTGTTACGGTTCGTGTAGGAGATCACGTGAATCGAACAAAATTGCTGCATGCCCTGGTAGATATTCAATATGAACGAAACGACACAGCGCCGGAAGCCGGACAATTCCGGGTTCGCGGTGACGCTGTAGATGTTTTTGAACCGCAACGGGATGACTTCATCCGTCTCTCTTTCTGGGGAGATGAAATCGAAAGCATCGTCCGCTTTGATGTGCGAAGCAAAAAAGCAAAAACCAGACCGGCTGAAATTACCTTCTTTCCCTGCAAACACTTTGTCCTGCCACAGGAACGAATTGAAGAAGCCGCGGCTGCCATCCAGGCGGAAATGCGCCAGCAGGTCGCGAAATTTGAGCAAAAAGGCCAACTGGTTGAAGCACAACGGCTCTTTCAACGGGTTACCTACGATTTGGAGATGATGCGGCAAATCGGGTACTGCAGCGGAATAGAAAACTATTCCATGCATCTGGCAAAGCGCAAACCTGGCAGCCGGCCGTACTGTCTTTTTGACTTTTTCCCTGATGACCATATTACTATCATTGATGAATCTCACGTCACGTTGCCTCAGCTTCAGGCGATGTACAAAGCGGATAGAAGCCGCAAGGAAACGCTGATCGAACACGGATTCCGCCTGCCGTCTGCCCTGGAAAACCGTCCATTGCGTTTTGAAGAATTTGAAAAACTCCGCGGCGATACCATCTATGTATCCGCCACCCCGGGACAATACGAAGCAGATCATTCCACCCAGACAGTCCAGCAGATTATCCGGCCGACCGGACTGCTTGACCCGACCGTGGAAGTACGTCCCCTGGAAGGCGAAATCGACGACGTCATCGCAGAAATTCGCTCCTGTGCGGCAAAACATGAGCGTGTACTGGTAACAACTTTGACCAGGAAAAGTTCAGAACAATTGTCAGATTACCTGTCAGAACTGGGAATACGGTGCAGTTATCTGCATTCTGAACTCGATGCTCTTGAACGCGTCAGAGTCCTCCACAAACTTCGGGAGGGCGACTTTGACTGTTTGATTGGGATCAATCTGCTTCGGGAAGGAATTGATTTGCCGGAAGTTGCGTTAGTAGCGATACTGGATGCCGATAAAGAGGGTTTTCTCCGCTCCGACCGTTCTTTGATTCAGGTAGCCGGCCGTGCAGCACGAAATGCCAATGGCCGCGTCATCCTTTACGGAGACAAAGTAACCCCCAGTATGCAAATCCTGATTGACACCTCCCGGGAACGGCGAAAACTTCAGGAAGCCTTCAATCAGGAACATAATATTATCCCGAAGACCATTCAAAAAGGGAAACAGCAATCAATTGCTGACGTTGTCGGAAGCTTCAAATCCGGAAAGAAGAAAGAATTCAGTGAACATGACATCATGAAAGAACTTGGTGTGAATGTTTCCAACGATAAAACCACCCGGAAAGGCATATTTACTGCTGAAGAAATGCAGCAGCTGATTGCAGAACTGGAAGCCGATATGCTTTCCGCTGCTGAATCTTTGGAATTTGAACGCGCCGCCTCCCTGCGGGATCAGATTCGATCCCTTCAAAAACGGATTTCCTGAGACTTTCCAAGGAAAACTTTCTTCGAGAAGGTTGCAAAAAAGGTTGTACGGTTTTATATAATATCAGATATATCTTTACTCTAAAACACAAAGGAGACGGGAATTGATGAAATGGGTCAAAACATTACTGGCCGCTTGTGTTGCGGCGGCTGGCACTCTGCTGATGGCAGAGCAGATGCCGGATACGTTTCAGGAATTGCGTTTGCAAAAGGACTGGAAACTTTTCACCGGGAATCCTGCTATTTCTGATGCTGCGCCCGGAGCGCCGTACGCAGATACTTGGCAATTGCCGGATGGGAAAGAACTGAAAGCCAGAGACCTTGAAATTGATGAAAAAGGGGTTGACCTGAATATCCTCCTGAATGAACGGGTTCCGGCTGGAACCCCGTCGGTACTGGTCAATTCGATTGAATCTGACAGCGACAAGATGGCGCAAATCGGTGTTGGAGTTGACTGGTGGTTTGTCTGCTATTTGAATGGAGAAGAACTTTACAGTACACTGAATAACGGCGGAAACCGTGTAGCTGTTCCCGGCCGTGAAGATCACGTCATCAACCTGCCACTCAAACCCGGAACCAATACGCTGGTCCTACTGACCAAAGGCGGCTCCAGCACTCGCAGAATTGCGGTAGGAGCGGTTCCCTATCGGGATATTACGCCTTGCAATCCTTCCTTACGAAATGGCCCGTACCTGGTCAATCCGATCAAGGGTGGCGGTACGGTTCGCTTTACCAGCACGGGAAAAATGGCTGGAGGAATCGCCATTCGTAAAAAGGGCGAAGAGGTGTTCCGCAACATTTGGGAAACCAAAGCGGGGCTTCTTCTCCGTGATCAGGATCTCCACTCCATCAATTTAAGCGGGTTGGAACCCGGAGCTGAATATGAATATAAATTGCTGCTTCAGAACACCGATAACAATGGTATTGTTGAGTTGCCGGAACTTTACAGTTTTATTGTCCCGGGCGATGAAAGCCGTCCGGTAAGCATCTTCTTTTCCGGTGATACACAAATGATGCCGGAATACCTTGGGGAACAGGTGGAAAAACTGATGAAGCTTCCCGGAGCAGCTGAAGCCGATTATTTTTTTCATGCCGGGGACAGCTCCAGTACCTTTAATGATACCGAAAATGATACTTTCAAAGGGCTGGTGGACGTAATTCTCAAACATACCTCTCATCGTCCTTTTTATGTGCCAGTTCGTGGGAACCATGAATTTTTCGGCAAAGATGCCTCCGGATACATCCGCTTTTTCGGAACGCCTGACGGAAAAACCTATCAGGCATTTTCCGCGGGGCCATGCTTTGTTCTCGCACTCGATTCTCTGGCGGAAGAGCCCGATCCCTTCCATGAAGCAAGCTACATGTGTGTCATGTTTGACGACTATGAAGCAGAAGAAATTGCCTGGCTGCGTGAAGTTGTTAAAAGTGAAGAATTCCGCAACGCTCCATTCCGCATTGTCATGACACACGCAGTGCCGGCACGCAACACTACTTATAAAATGACCAACGTTGCGGACAATTTGCAGAAAGTACTTGAAGACGAAACCGACCTTGCTCAACCAGTTCATCTATGGCTGGGCGGACATGTTCACTGTTACTGGCGTTCGATTCCCGGGACTTCAAATTTCCTGGCAAACCGTCCGACGTCCACCAGCAACGGCTGGCTTCCGGCGGAAAACCTCCTCTATACCGCCCTCACCTGCGATGGTCCCAATGCTCTGGGAACCGAACTTTCCGGAACAGTTCTCAACGTTACGCCGGAAGAGATGGAGATCACCAGTTATACCCTTGATGGCGAAGTAATGGATCATTTCAAGATTTACCCGGATGGCTCTGTAGAAGAACTTCCCGTAATCAAAGAATTGATCAAACATTGATTGAGATTTAACCAATTTAGAATATGGGCAACCGTCAATTTCTGCCCGAAATCATGAAAAACCGCTGAAAGTTTTTACGTTTCGGCGGTTCTTTTTTTTCGTTTTTTTTGTAAAAATTGTTGCTTTCGATAAGAAGAAGAGTATAGTAACATCAAACGTAGGATGTTTGGATGTTCCAACTTTAAAAAAAATAAAGGAAACATATTATGGAAATCATTCATGACAATGAAGCATCACTGGATGCTTTAAAGGGAAAAACGATTGCAATCATGGGCTATGGTGCCCAAGGCCGCAACCAGGCGCTTTGCCTCCGTGATTCAGGCGTACATGTCATCATCGGCGTTCGTCCGGGAAAATCATTTGACGCGGCCCAACAGGATGGCATGGAAGTGATGAGCGTCAAAGAAGCAGCCGAAAAGGCGGATATCATTCATATTCTTCTGCCGGATGAAATGCATGGCGTCGTCTATGAGAATGAAATCAAACCGGGACTCAAAGCCGGTAAAGCATTAAGCTGCTCCCATGGTTTTGCTTATGCGTTTGACGTCATTCATCCTCCGAAAGATGTCGATGTCTTTATGGTTGCACCGAAAAGCCCGGGAACAGAAGTTCGCCGTCGTTTTGTTGAAGGATTTGGTGTTCCCGGCCTGATTGCAGTTCATCAGAATGCTACCGGCAATGCCCGCAACCTTGCACTGGCAATGGCAAAGGCCGAAGGCTTGACACGTGCCGGGGTATTGGAATGCACGATGAAACAGGAAGCGTATGAAGACCTCTTCGGAGAACAAAACGTCATCTGCGGTGGTATTGTCGACCTGATGAAATGTGGATTTGAAACGTTGATTGAAGCAGGATATCCGCCGGAAATGGCTTATTTCGAATGTATCCACGAAGCAAAGCTTATCGTAGACCTGATCTATGAAGGCGGCATCCAGAAGATGAATGCTGTTATTTCCAACACTGCCGAGTGGGGTGAATACAGCAACGGAGCGTTTATTCTCCCGCATGAACAGCTTAAAGCGTTGATGAAGGAATCCCTTCGTCGCATTGAAAGCGGTGAATTTGCTAAGAAATGGCTTGCAGAAGCAGGAAATGGCGCACCCAATCTCAATGCTCAGCGTGCTGCCCTGGCAGAACATCCGGCGGAAATCGTCGGGAAACGCATCCGTTCTCTCTTTGAACGTCAATAATTTTGCGTCAACGTGCAGAATGTACCTCATTCTGTACAAACAAATCTCCCCTGTTCTCTTTCCCCGGGGGAGATTTGTTCTCTTGAAGGAGTCTTTGATATGAATATCAAAAAACCGCAGCGCATCTCTTTATCCGCTCAAATCGTCAGTGAAATGGAGCGATTGATCGGATCAGGGCAATGGCAGGTAGGCAAACGAATTCCCACTGAACCGGAGCTGATGCGTCTGTTCAGTGTCAGCCGTAACACAGTGCGCGAAGCGGTGCAGGCTCTCATTCATGCCGGGCTTTTGACTGCCCGTCCGGGAGATGGCACTTATGTACAGGGAAAAAACCGCTTGGAAATTTTGATCCATCATGAATTGTCCAGGTCGGAATTGGATACAATTTTTGAAGCAAGACTCGCCTTGGAAACAGCAATTGTCGAATTAGCGGCACACAACCGAACTACTGTTGAATTACAGCTTTTTTCAGAACTGCTGGAAAAGCGCAACACAAGCAATGATCAGTACGTCGATGCAGAATTTCATATGGCAATTGCCCAAGCAACCCATAACCCGCTACTGACCAAATTTTACAATGAAATTTGCCGTTATATGTTGGAACACCTTGCAGACAAGCCTTTGGAAGGTGACCTTCTTACTCGGGAAATTACGTTGCACAACCATCTCATTGAAAGCATTGCGGCACAAGATGCGGAACAGGCGAAAGCCACTACCAGTGAAATCATCAGCGTTTATCGTAAACGTATGTCCCAGACAAACGGCTAACCTCTTTCTATTTGTTTGCTATTGAAAATCTTCATAGTAAAATTCTCTTGACAACCTCAGAAGGCGCTGTATATTATCAGGATATTACCTGAACAACGAAGCTCGGAGACTTCTATCTCCAGCCGTGGTTCCGGAAGGGGAAAGAATCGGAAAGACATTTTGCAACCGGGTCATTCGCAACAATACCGTATTGGCTTGCATTGTCCCGCTTCAATGGCATGCCTTGATGTCACAGATGAAAGCTGCCGACAGGTTCTAATGATTCCGTTTCCTGAATATTGATCAATCAAACATGAAGGACAAGGCAATGCCGATCACGGAAATTTTGGAAAAAAATGCGACACTGTATCCCAATGATGTCGCATTGGTGGAAATCAATCCGCAGGAACTGGAAAAACGTCATACAACCTGGCGGGAATATTCCCTGATCGAGCCGAGCAGTACCGATTCATTCCGTACTGAACTAACTTGGGCGGAATTTGATCGCAAAGCCAACCGCATGGCCAATTTTCTCCTGACCCGCCGAATCAAAAAAGGCAATAAGGTCGGGATTCTTTTAATGAACTGCCTGGAATGGCTGCCGATCTATTTCGGGATTCTCAAAAGCGGTGCAATGGCAGTTCCAATGAATTTCCGCTACTCTGCCGCGGAAATCAAATACTGTGCTGAACTGGCAGATGTCGATATCCTGATTTTCGGGCCGGAATTTATCGGGCGCGTTGAGACTATATGCGATCGGTTGACCCATGTCAAAACTCTTTTGTATGTCGGAGAAGATTGTCCTTCATTTGCAGAATCCTACAACAGTCTGGTTTCCTACTGCTCCAGTAAGACTCCGGCAATCCCCTTAACGGATGATGATCTGGCTGCCATTTACTTTTCATCAGGCACAACAGGTTTTCCCAAAGCGATTGTCCATGCGCACAAAGCCCTGGTTCACGCCTGCAAAGCAGAACAAAACCATCACCGGCAAACCCGGGAAGATACGTTTCTCTGCATCCCTCCCCTTTACCATACCGGAGCGAAAATGCACTGGTTCGGCAGCTTCCTTGTCGGCGGCAAGGCAGTTTTGTTGCGAGGCGTCAAACCGGAATGGATCATCAGCGCTGTATCCCAGGAAAAATGTACCATTGTCTGGCTGCTGGTTCCATGGGCACAGGACATCCTTGATGCAATTGACCGGGGGGAAATTGATTTGGAACAGTACGAATTGAGTCAATGGCGCCTGATGCATATCGGGGCACAACCGGTACCGCCAAGCTTGATTAAACGCTGGAAAACGGTATTCCCGCGTCACGATTATGATACCAATTACGGACTAAGCGAATCGATTGGACCCGGAGCGGTTCATTTGGGATTGGAAAACATTGATCATGTCGGAGCCATCGGAGTAGCGGGATACGGCTGGCAGACCCGTATTGTCAATGAACGCCATGAACCGGTACCGCAGGGAAGAGTCGGCGAACTGGCGGTCAAAGGTGACGGTGTTATGCTTTGTTATTACAAAGATGAAAAAGCGACCAAAGAAGTGTTGTCGGACGACGGCTGGCTTTACACCGGAGATATGGCGCAGGAGTCCGCAGATGGGTTTATTTACCTGGTTGACCGCAAAAAGGATGTTATCATTACCGGAGGTGAAAATCTTTACCCGGTACAGATTGAAGACTTCCTGCGCAAACATGATGCGATCAAAGATGTCGCTGTCATCGGCCTGCCGGATACCCGGTTGGGAGAAATTGCCGCCGCAATTATCGAAGTCAAAGAAGGATATACCCTGACAGAAATAGAAGTTGATGATTTCTGCATGGATCTTCCTCGCTACCAACGTCCGCGAAAAATTATTTTTGCGGAAGTCCCCCGCAATCCTACAGGGAAAATCGAAAAACCGAAACTGCGTAAGCTTTACGGAGCAGACCGTTTGGTTGCGCACCAGAATGAATTGGATCAATAATTCCCGTCTCAACCAGCAGGGTTACCGGTAGCAAGAGTCGCTCTGTTGTGCACTCCACCGGGAAAACCGGAGAAAAGTCAATGACTTCGACCATTTCCTATCGATCAACGATTCTGGCTTGTTATGTCGCCAATTTTGTTGGAGCAATTGTCATTAATCTGACACCGATTCTATTTATTCCGCTGAAATTGCTTTACAACTTGAGCTATACTCAGTTTGGCATCCTTCTGGCAACGAATTACATTACCCAACTTGCGGCAGATTTTCTCTTCAGCTGGCCGACTGATAAATATGGATATCGGCCATTTACAGTACTGGCGCCAATTCTGACAATTGCCGGATATTGGCTCTTTGCTTTGGCCCCGGTGTTAGATCCGGTGGAGCCTTTCCGATGGTTTCTTGCCGGAACAATCCTTTTCTCCGCCACAGGCGGCCTTCTGGAATTATTGCTGAGTGCAATCATTAACGGAATTCCCAGCGAACAGAAGGCAACGTTGATGAGCGTATTGCATTCTTTTTACGCATGGGGACAATTGATTGTAGTATTATTGACAACCCTTGGCGTCTGGTATCTTGGAGCTGAAAAATGGCAATGGATTGTTATCGCCTGGTCCATTCTGCCGTTTTGTAATGTCATTCAATTCCTATTTTGTCCGCTGCCTCCGCAGGTACCGGAAGAAAAGCGGCAGGGGGCAAAAGTACTGCTGTTCCGCAAAAATTTCTACCTGATCATCCTGACGATTATTTTTGCCGGTATGGCAGAAGTTTCAATGGCAATGTGGACTTCGGCTTATCTGGAACGTGCAATGGAGCTCCCGAAAATTATTGGAGATGTTGCCGGAATGTGTATGTACGCAATTATGTTGGGGACAGGACGACTCTGTTACGGGCTCTTCGGGGCAAAGTGGGAAATTGACAAATTTATGTTATGGGGTGCCGCGGCAGCATGTATTTTCTACTTAACCGCAGCGTCAGCCGGAAATGCTGTACTTTCGCTGGCGGCATGTGCACTTTGCGGGCTTGCCGTCAGCTTGCTGTGGCCCGGGTCAGTGATACTGGCAGGACAGGCATTTCCGCTGGCGGGGGCCCCGCTTTTTGCAATGCTTTCGGCAGGCGGAGACTGCGGTGCTGCGATCGGGCCTGCTTTGCTTGGTATTGTCGCAGATACAGCAAATTCCTTTTCACCACTTCAGGACTTTTTCTCTACTACAGGACTGAGCCCGGAACAAATCGGCTTGCGCTGCGGCATGTTTCTCGGCGCAATTTTCCCATTGGGGACGTTTTTCCTGGTCTTCATTTTACGCAAAAATCTGTCGAAACAGACGGAATCCTGATCAGCAAAGCAACTATGCTTTTTTCAGGAAGAGTGACGCAAAGTACCCCCCTTTTTCAAGGGTACCATTACAGGGAAATACAAAAAAATGAAAGCTTCATTTTGATCTGCCTTCCTGGAATGCCGCCATGAAGAAAAGCAAGGATATTCCCACTACTTATCCACAATGGATGATTTTGAAAAGCAAAAAAGCAAAAAGCACGGCAAAGAATCCTTGAAAATGGTTCCTTACCGTGCAATAACGACACTACCAGTAAATTTTACCAGTTATC
>CALGPR010000225.1 GCA_937960425.1 uncultured Lentisphaeria bacterium | reverse complement strand
GTATAATATGGCGTTGCATCCAGATAAGCATAAAGTTTGGCAGCTTTTGCATTATTGATCTTTTCAATTTCGGCAATACCACCGACAGATTTGAAGTAATCCGTCACCAATGCAAGCATGTAAATCGCAAAGGTTGGCGGGGTATTGAAGAGAGATTTGTTATCAATATAAGTATTATACCGCAACATCGTCGGTACATTTGCCGGAGTGCGTTCAGCCAAATCCTTACGAATAATCACAACGGCCATGCCACTCGGTCCCAAATTCTTCTGTGCTCCAGCATAAATCATGGCAAAATCATTGACGTTGACCACACGGCTCATAATGTCGCTGGACATATCCGCAATCATCGGAACATCTTTCTGCACTTCCGGGAATTTTGCATACTGCGTTCCGGCAACGGTATTGTTACTGGTTATATGCAAATATGAAGCGCCGGGAGTACGCTTCCAGGTATCAAAGGCGGGAATGTGATCGTACTTGCTCTCTTTGCTGCTGCAAACAATATTTACATTACCAAACAGTTTGGCTTCCTTGGCTGCCTTATTTCCCCACACACCAGTATCAGCGTAATCTGCGGTCTTGCCATCGACAAGGAGATTCATCGGAATCATGCAGAATTGCATACTGGCACCGCCCTGAATGAAATTTACAGCATAGTCATCGCTCACACCCATCAGTTCGCGAATGTTTGCTTCGGCACGTTCAATGACTTCAGTAAACAAGGAGCCACGATGTGACAGTTCCATGATGCCACTGCCGGAATTCCGGTAATTGCAGAATTCTTCTTGCGCTTTTTTCATAACTTCCACCGGAAGCATAGCCGGTCCCGCGCTAAAATTGTACATATCCATCGTACTGCTCCTTACTATTAACAAAAAAATACCCGGCAATCATTGCCGTTCTTTTAATATACCTGCAGAATGTGCTTTTGGCAACCAGTTAGATAAAAAAATATTCAGAAAAAAACCTCTTCAAGACAATAAAAAAAGCGTCCTGAAA
>CALGPR010000224.1 GCA_937960425.1 uncultured Lentisphaeria bacterium | reverse complement strand
GTACGGAAGCGCTGGATTTCCTTCTCTACTCCTTCCGGGGGAATTTCAACGAGGGCTGGTTCTGCGTAAATATGAGATGTGTCACGCAGGATGAAAACTTTGCCGACTGCGAATCCGGGAGATGCGGGAGACCCGCAATATGACCGTTCCTGTGCCATGAGGCAATTACCCTTCGTTGAATTTTGCTTCAAAAAGATTTGCTATTTCAGAAACTGCATTTTCCGCGTCATGACCTTCTGCGTGAACCAGGACTTTCGTTCCGCAGCCGGCACAGAGCATTAATAACGCTATGGCGCTTTTGCAGTTGACACAATCCATCTCGCTGGAAAGTGTGATATCGCTGGAGAAACGCGAGGCCACTTGAGCCAGTAATGCTGCTGGACGCGCATGAAGACCAAGTTCATTGGCGACGGTCAATTCCTGTTCCGATATCTGCAATTTATTTCCCATTTCCACGGTGGTTGACTCACAAATAATTTCTTAAATCTCCGTTACTCTGCCTTTAATATACCATAAAATGCCAAAAATTCAAGTTTTTGCTTGTGAAACATTTGGAAAAGAGGCGAATTTTGAGAGTTTTGAGGGATGGACTGATTGGAAAGAGGATAAAAGTTAAAAAAGAGTTTGGAAAATTGGGAGTAAGAGTTTATAGTAAAATGTTGCGGCCGTTATGGTGACGGCTGGGGAAAGAAGTCTTTTTTCGGTTGAAAAGAAGGTTGAACCGGAGAAAAATACTGTTTTATTTCAGGGAGAATCCCAATGATTGAAGAATACCGTAATCGCGTGGCAGAAGTGTCCGCGAAACTCAGATCGTTCCGCATTGTGCCGGTGCTTGTGCTTGAAGACGTTGACAGCGGTCTGAAAATGTGTGAAGTGCTGTGCAACAATAACCTGCCTGTTGCAGAAATTACGTTTCGCACGCAGGCGGCTGAGGCCGTAATTCGTGCTGCAGCCGGACGTTTCCCCGAGATGTATCTCGGTGCTGGAACCGTTTTGAATGTTGCCGATTTAAAACGTGCCTTTGATGCCGGCGCCAAATTTGCTGTCGCTCCCGGATTCAATCCGACAGTGGTCAAGGCTGCGGTTGAGAACAACCTTGCATTTGCACCCGGTGTCTGTACTCCTGGAGAGATTGAGCAGGCGTATGAACTTGGGTGTACCTTTTTGAAATTCTTTCCCGCAGAGGCTGCGGGGGGAATTCCGATGCTGAAAGCTATGATTGCCCCGTACAAGCACCTGAAAATTTCCATTATGCCGACCGGCGGCGTAACGACTGCTAATGCTGCTGATTACCTCGCCATTCCGGAAGTTGCCGCTGTTGGCGGGACATGGCTTGGCAAAAGTGCGGATATCAAGGCGGGAAAATGGAAGGAAATCGGCGATACCGTTAAAGCCGCCGTTGAACTGGCTGCTAAATGCTGAGCAGGCAGATAAGAAAAGAACAGGAGTTTTTCATTATGACATTGCAGGTGAAACCGGCAGAGAGTTGCCGTTATGATATTGTTTCTCTCGGAGAAATCATGTTGCGTCTGGATCCGGGCGAAGGGCGTATCCATACTACCCGTGAATTTAAAGCCTGGGAAGGGGGCGGCGAATACAACGTCGCACGTGGTCTTCGCCGCTGTTTCGGTCTTCGAGCTGGCGTGGTGACTGCCTTTGCTGACAACCCGGTCGGAAGATTGATCGAAGACTTTATTCTTCAGGGAGGAGTGGATACCAGCCACATTATCTGGCGTAAATACGACGGGATCGGCCGTACCGTTCGCAACGGATTGAACTTTACGGAACGGGGGTTCGGTGTCCGCGGTGCCCGCGGTTGTTCCGATCGTGGAA
>CALGPR010000223.1 GCA_937960425.1 uncultured Lentisphaeria bacterium | reverse complement strand
GTAAATCGGAGGCTGGGAATACACGGAAGACGCAAATTATCTGCCTATGAAAATGCAGATGAGAAATGAGCCTCTGATGTAATTTGTTGAAGAACGTTCCGGCAGTGAATTTACCAATCTATTTCTCGCGGATCCCGCATGTAATTAGTGTCGCGGGAGAATAATTCTTATGGAGCAGGTCCAATTGAGAGCCCGATCCGGTAATGAGGGATTTCCGGATCGGGCTGAACATTTTATCGAGCATGACAATTATAGCATCAGAAAGATACAAGTTGTCAACCCAGAAGAGATAATCATTGCCGGGAATTTTATGGCAATTACATCCTTTATTTCAGGAGTCTGTTTTTTCTGTTATCGATAATCTTTGAAATGGACATGTTTAAGAATCATCCGCAGATAATAATGGTTGAGTCGTTGTTCAAAGTCAGAGAAGTCGCATTGCTCCGGATTACTCCAGAGTTTCTCTGCAATGGCGACTCCGCGCGGGTAAAGTTGATAGCCAGCCTGCCGCTCATTGGGAATATATTCAGTCCACAAAGCACTTTGGCCGCCCAGGATATGGTGTTGCAGAGCTTCCGGGACGCCATCTACCGGGTTGAAATTGTAACTTGTTTTCAACGTAGAAATTCCACTGGAAATTGCAATCGGTTCCTCTTTCGGATCGCCCTGATAATAATCCAGATAGTTGGTACCGGCATTATTGCTGACGACATCATTGCCGTTTTCTGCTGCGCGTATGGCTGCCTGTGGACTTAAATACGCTATAATGGCCGTGTCACTGGACAGATCGTTGTTAAGAATCTGTTCCCATCCCATCAGGCGTTTTCCATATTTTTTTCCAATCGCTTCAATTCGTTGTGTGAAATAATTTTGCAGCTCAGCTTCGCTTTTAAAGCCTTTTTCTGCCATGAAGGCTTTGCAACTTTCGCAGCTTTCCCACAACCCTGGAGGAAGTTCATCTCCGCCGATATGGATAAATTCACTGTCAGGAAATAGACGGGCATTTGCTGCAATCAGTTTTTCGATGCCTTCATAGGTTTTTTCCTGAGAAGGGCAGTAAGTAAAGCCCCACGGGCGCAGATAGTAAGAGGGATAATCCACTTGTCCTTCCAGTTTTGTATGTTTCTGGCAGGAATATTCCGGATAGGCAAAGAGCGCAGCATTTGCGTGGGCGGGCATTTCCACTTCAGGCATTATGGTAATGAAGCGTTGCCGGGCGTATTCAATGATTTCTTTTACGTCTTCTTCCGTATAATAACCGCCTTCTTCTTCACCCCACCATGCACTGATTGCTGTCAGCTTGGGAAATTCTTCCAACTCAATGCGCCATCCAGTTCCATCGTTATAATGCCAGTGAAAACGGTTCATTTTGTTCAATGCCAGCATATCAATGAATTTGTACAGGAATGACTTGGGCATAAAATGCCGCGCTGTGTCAAGGTGCATTCCCCGCCAGCCGTATTGGGGGGCATCAATGATTTTTACTTCTGGAATCGTCCAGTCAATTGCTACAGATTCCGGGGATTCTATTTCCGCAGGCAAAAGCTGGCGCAATGTCTGAATACCATAAAAAAGACCACTTTCTGTTGAGGCTGTGATGGTAACACCATCAGGGACAACCACCAATTCATAACCTTCAGGAGGAATATTTTCAGCGTCTTCTTCCAGAAGCAAAGAGATGCTGCGGCGAAATTCGGCAGCCCGGCTTCCTTCAACAACCGGTAACGTGTACCCTGTGGCAGGAGTAAGAAGGTCGCGCAGCATTTGGCCTTGTCTCTTTGCTCCGTCTGAGTTTGCAAGAATGGCACTGCGTTTACTTAAGGTATAAACGCGGTCTCCCACAGTCACAGATCGCGGCTTGGGAATTACCGAAACGGCATCGTCCTTTGTTTGTACTTTGATGGTGGCGATTGCTGCTTTTAATGGGGTGCCGGTGGTTTCGCTCAGGCAGGGCGCTCCGTAGAAGTCATAGAGAAATTTCCCGTATTCCTGTTCTTCCAGATCACGTCTCCCGGCACGGAGAACAACAGTAAATTCCGGGAGGTCCTTCAATTCTGGAACATATACAGTGAATGGCTCAAAAGTTCGTTGTAAAACCGGTATTTTCCGAACTGCAAGATCAGGGCCATCTACAGTGGCTCGGATGGCAAATTCCAACATGCCATTTGTAATCTGCGTTCCGGGATCCGCTGCTTCGATGGTAACCGCACACGCCCTGCCGGGAACAGGGTTTGTAAACGTACAGGCAATTGCTGATTCCATGGTATCCCCAGCGGATTGCAGTATCAATGCCTGACGGCCTCCATAGGTGTCAATACTCCAATGGGCTTCCGGGATATTTTTTATTGGGAGAAAAGCGGGAATGGCCGTATTGGGATTACCAAAAACAGTTTGCTTTTTTAATTCTGCAAGTTTTGCCAATGAAAGTGTGGGCTCCAGCTGTATGTCGTCCATATCCAAAATGATTTCCTTTCCTTCGATATTGTCGATATTCCAGGCAAAAATAATATATGCTTCTTTCCAATCTTTCATTGCCGGGCATTCCAGAACAATGTCCTGCCATTCTCCTTCCCAGTTCACACGGATATTGGCCGCATCAGGCGCCGTCAAAGAAGGCCGGACTCCAATTGAACCGGTGAGGGGACGGTCTGTTCCAAACGATCCCCGCATTTTAACATGCAAGGCGGTTTCTTCAGAAGTTTGAGAAAGAGGAATTTTTCGAACGATGACAGCGTAAGGCTGTGTCGAGGAACTGAAACGGACAAATTTTCCCTGATCCGGTTCCGTCATAAGTTTCATCGATGACGGAAACGGATTATTCGTCGTGTCAAAGGCAGTAAACACATTTTGCAGCGCATTGTCATCAGCATATTCTTCAAAGTTATCCAAGGCAAAAATCCCCAGAGTGCCCATCAGGAACACCCCTGTGAGTAAAAATTTTATCATTTCATTCCTCCGGTCAGTTTGTTACTAAAGTAAATCCTTTTACCTCCTATGTCAACCTTTTATCTCAAAAAAGAAGGAAACAATAAAATTCCGCCCTGAATTGCTTTTGAATAAAAGAGAGATATATTTTGCAGAAAAAAAGACAGGATTGATTTCCATGAGGTTGGATGCCTTTGACGCATGTTTTATTCAAGCCGTCCGTTTTCGTTCCGCGCTGATCCAGGAGCCGAACCATAACGGGGCTTTCCGTCTGTTTAATGGTTTTACAGAAGGAATACCGGAGCTGGTTGTCGATGTTTTGGCTAAGACAGCAGTGATTCATGATTACAGTGATACCGGAATGGAAAATTTCCAATTACAGTATATCCAGGAGAGGATCCTTGACGCATTACCATTTTGTAAAGCGATTGTTCTGAAATTCCGGCGTAATGCGGATTGTTCAACGCGGAATGGGCAATTGCTTTATGGTGTAAAAGCTGATGAGCGGATTTGTGAGTATGGAATTACCTATGCTGTTGACCTTTTCCGGAACCGAGATAACAGCTTTTATGCGGATACCCGTTTCCTCCGGAAATATCTATTGGAAACGTCTCGTGATAAGCGTGTCCTGAATACCTTTGCTTATACCGGTAGTCTTGGGGTTGCTGCTTTTGCCGGTGGGGCCGCAGATGTGGTGCAAACAGATCTTTCCGGAAAATTTTTAGAATTGGGCCAACGTTCCTGTCATTGTAATGCAATTCATTTCGATAAACATAATTTCATGGTTGGAAATTTTTTCCCGGTTGTTGCAAAACTGAAAAAGGCAGGCGCTCTTTTTGATATGGTTATTCTGGATCCGCCTTTTTTTTCTAAGACAGATCGAGGAGTGGTTGATTTGGCGAATGAGCCGCTGCGGCTGATTAACAAACTCCGCCCTCTTGTGGCGGATGACGGGCAATTATTTGTTGTCAATAATTCCCTCTTTTTGAGTGGAATGCAGTTTTTAAACGCGCTGGATTCAATTTGTGATGGAGAATACCTGACGCGTACAGAGATGATTCCGATTCCGGAGGATTTTACCGGTTTTGATCCTGAATATCGACGTTACTATCAAGTTGACCCCTATCCGTTTAACCATCCGACAAAGATTGTCGTCCTGAAGGTCAAACGCAAATAAAGAATTGTTTTACGGAAGAGGACCTGATGGGAGTAAGACGATGAGATATTCTTGACCCCATAAATATTGAAATATCCTGAGTGATTGTTGCTGGAAAAAACAGCCGACAATTTTTCCAAAAGGAGAATCTCAATTCGCATCTCTGAAAGACAGGTTACAAAAAATCAACCATGTTTTTTATAGGTTCCGAGGGAATTTCCTCTTCATTGTATAAATAATTGTCTTTATCTCGGATCGTGGGATCAGCGCCGGCTTCTAAAAGAATATCGACATTTTCCGGCAGGTCATTTATGAAGGCATAATGTAATGGAGTTGATCCCCATAGGTCTTGAACATTTACTTGACAGCCTTTGCTGATTAATGTTTCCAGGTAGCGGGAATCTTCTTGTTCTGCTGCAAAATGAACGGGAGAGCATTGAGTCGCTGCAGATTTCTGCTCAATATTGGCTCCGGCATTTAGCAGCAGTTCAAAAGTTGAAAACTGTTGTTTTATGATTGCATTAATGAGAGGGGTTAAATTCATTGATTCGCTGCCATTGGGATCTGCATGATTTTCCAGTAACACTTTGATGACTTCCGGATATTCTGCCAATTTTATAAGTGGAGTCGCATTGTCTATTGTGAGTTGATTGGGATTCAAATGGTTCTTTTGTATCCATTCCTCACATAAAGAAGGATCTTTTACGTAAAACAATAGATTGTGTTTATGGGACGAATTTGCTCCGGGATCGGCGCCGTGATCGTAAAGCAATCGAACGATTTTTTCATTGTGATTTTGCACCAGGGCGACTACTATCGGTGTTTCCGGCCATCTGACCTCAGAAATTTCAAAATTTCCTTTCTGATAATTGACATCTGCACCATCTTCGATACATTGTTTTACCAATTCATAATTATCTTCATGGACAGCATGAAGCAGCTTCGTATTCAGAGCTTCTTTTGAACATCCTGCCGACAATAACAAAATACAATATAAGAAAATTTTCTTCCCCATAATG
>CALGPR010000222.1 GCA_937960425.1 uncultured Lentisphaeria bacterium | reverse complement strand
CTTTGCAGTGAAGCCTATCCTTACAATTTGATTTCCCGTCCTCAAGAATGCGATATTGATGAGTTTTCCTGGTGGCCTTGTGCAGCGAAAGCATTTCCCTCCTTTTATCCCAATTGGTGTGGGATGGGAAAATTGACAAGTGATGCTGCAACTGCATTGAATTTTTTAGCGACCAGGCCCGAAATTGATGCCCAACGACTGGGGGTTATGGGTCATTCACTCGGAGGGAAAATTGCATTTTATCTTGCAATTTTTGACCAGCGAATTCGCGCTGCTGTAGCAAATGATTTTGGGCTGCGATTTGAACAATCCAACTGGGATGCGCCATGGTACTGGACGGCAGAACGACTCCAGCGGCTTCAAAAAGCAGGAATTTCTCACGGGTCCATGTTAGCAGAACGCCCGACTCTGTCACTATTAGTTATCGGTGGGGAATACGATGATGCCACCAGCGATGAAGAATTGGAAATTGCCAGAAAATCCCGCCGATTGCGCCTCGATGGAGATCCAGCTGCACTCCGGCTTTATGTTCACGGAACCGGGCATGTTCCCAATTTTGCAGCGCTCGAAGCAGCATATCGCTTTTTCGGCGAACAATTTCATCTGCAACTTCCAGAAAAACTGGATTTTTCTCTTCCTCTCTCTCCATTGACGCCTTTGTAATAATCAAAAAGCATTTTCTTGGGGACAGGTAAAAAAACAATCATTTTCGTATATTTCTTTGTAATGTCCTTTTTTTCAGGAACAATACTAATTAGTCGCTTATGCGCTGATCCAATTAGTCTATTAATTGAATCAATGCGAGCTTGAAATTTCGGCACAAAAACAGGATAACTGCCTACATCAGTTTCAGGATATCACATCCGACTGCCACAAAGATCACATTCAGTTCATCTCCCACGCTGCTGTACAGTTGATTGCGATTTATCCAGTGTTCACTTTTACAGTGTTCACTTTTACAATGTTCGATCACCGGTTCAATGACTGACCGTCGCTTCCATCACCGGCAAAGAAAATACGATACTCGCTTTCGAAATCGATTCACGATTCAAGCATTGTATTTGTTTTCATCATTATGACCGCGATAATCAGATTGCAAATCGCCATTTCGGTTCAAATCCAAGGATTCTGGACACTTGTTGCAATGCGGCTTTCCGAGTATGTCAGTCCATCGTAAAGCTTCCCCGGATATGCTTCCAGGCCCACAATCAACCTCGCTTGGACAGAAACTTTGGGATCCAGCATTATGTGAATTTTTACAAATTCAGGTGGATTCATTCGGCACTCCAATATCGGACGCCCGACGAAGTCCATTTCAGAACTTGTAAGCAGCAAGCAATGGGAGATAGTAACTCAAAGGATTTTACACCAATCTTTCCATGAAAAACTGTCCAACATAGGGGGAAATGTGCACACCGCTTGGGTTGCGCAAAAACTTGCCAGCAACCGTCTTCAAAACTCTGCCAGTCAATTGCACCGGCAAGCTTTGTCATCGCATGACGGAAGAGACAATATCATGCAACAGAGGTTTGAATAAATTGCTTTGAGCCTTGATCTTATCAGTATTTTGCAAAATTTCTTTCGTTTCAAGTAAATTTTCTTGCAATAACGCCCAGCAG
>CALGPR010000221.1 GCA_937960425.1 uncultured Lentisphaeria bacterium | reverse complement strand
CACCTTCGAAGGGATTTTTACCGATGTTCAGGCCTGGGATAGCTCCACGTTTGAAGATTTGGAAGCAGCATTTATCCGGGCTGATTTCGGGGTCCAGGCATCTACGGCGATCGTTGCGGAAATTCGCGACCGTTATCAGCGTGGATTGATCCACACGGGAGCAGACAGCGCAAATGTTGCCAGAGAATACATTGAAAAAACTCTTACTGAGACGGTTCGTCCAATCCATTTTGCTGAGTCTGGAAAACCAACGGTCATTTTGTTTGTCGGAGTGAATGGCAGCGGCAAAACCACAACAATCGGAAAATTGGCGGCACGTTGGACGAAGGAAGGGAAAAAAGTCATGATGGCAGCAGGCGATACCTTCCGAGCGGCTGCGGTTGAACAATTGAAACTCTGGGGCGAGCGTACCGGGTGTCAGGTGATCGCCGCCGCCCCGAATGCTGATCCTGCAGCAGTCGCCTTTGATGCTACAGCTGCGGCTCTGGCCCGCAAAGTGGATTTCCTTTTAATTGATACTGCCGGACGCCAGCACACAAAAAAGGGACTGATGGATGAATTGAGCAAAATTTGCCGCTCCATCGATAAGGTTTATCCCGGGGCGCCGCAGGAGGTTTGGCTGACAGTGGATGCCAGCCTGGGAAGCAATGCGATCAATCAGGCGCGAGAATTTTCGCGTGCGGCAAATGTTACCGGCCTGGTATTAACCAAGCTGGATGGAACCGGCAAGGGCGGTATGGTTGTCGCATTGCATCAGGAATTTCATTTGCCTGCATTTTTTATTGGATTGGGCGAACAGCCGGACGATTTACAGCCGTTTACCCCGGAATATTACGCGACAGCGCTCTTTGGCGGGGAAATGACGGATGAGTGATGCGTTGACATCTTCTGAAAAAAAGTTATATGAAACCAGTATGCAGGAGGCACTGGATTTGGCACGGCATGCGTGGGGAATGACCCGGCCGAATCCCATGGTCGGAGCAATTGTTCTCGATGAATTTGGAAATGTCGCCGGGTGCGGGTATCACCACAAAGCCGGTGAGCCTCATGCAGAAGTACTGGCAATTCGACAGGCAGGAGAACGGGCAAAAAATGGTACGATTATTGTTACCTTGGAGCCGTGTTCAACTTACGGACGGACGCCTCCTTGTACAGAATGTCTGATTCAAAGTGGGATTCGTCGGGTGGTGATAGGAACTTTTGATCCGAATCCACTGCATGCTGGGAAGGCCGTGCCGGTTTTACAAAAAGCGGGAATCGAAGTTGTCAGCGATATTTTGACGGAAGAATGCCGGGATTTGAATTCTGTATTTAACTATTTTATTGTCAATAAAAAACCGTGGGTATTGCTAAAAATGGCAATGACTCTTGACGGAAAAATAGCCACTTATACCGGGGATTCGAAATGGATTACCGGGACAGCGGCTCGAGAACGGGTTCAATATCTGCGCCGCCGGGCTGCTGCAATTATGGTTGGCGGCAATACTGTCAGAGCAGATCATCCCCGCCTTGACGTCCGGTCTCCCGAAGACTGGCCGCAGGAGTTGCAGCCGCGCAGAATTGTTTTTTCTCAGCATTTGACGGAAGAGGAAGCGAGAACTCTCCTGCCTCAACCAGAA
>CALGPR010000220.1 GCA_937960425.1 uncultured Lentisphaeria bacterium | reverse complement strand
TCGTTATTGCGCTCTGGTAATGATTGATCCTGCTAATGGTAAACGGTTTCAAGAAACATCTGACGCGTTAACACCGTTAAATATTTACAATAACTCTGAAATGGATGCGAGACTTGCCGCTGCTCCGCTCTTTCCTGTTATTCCGGAAATGATTCTGGATATGAAAAACAGTCGGGTTAATCCTTTTTATGCACAAGCGGCAGCCTTGTTCTGTCAAACTTTCAGGAAAAATTGCTGGACGTGCGAAGAATGGAATGCACTGAAAGCCGAAATTTTTCCTTGTGAACAATATTTTCAAAAAAAGGATGGAGACCCAATTGCGGCGTTAGGGGCAGAAGAATTGAGGAAGCTTCTCCAACCGCGGTTATGGGAAGCAGTAACTCGACTGTTTCAGGCTGATGGGGCAATCGGCGGACGGTTGGCCCAATGGAAACTGGTTGAAAAATTGTTGCTGTTTCGAGCAAAGTTCCCGAAATTAGTTAATAATTTTGTCAATTTCAGTGCGCTTTTCAGTGCTGGTGACACATCCATGATTCAGGCCGGAACATTAATTTTAGACGGCCGCCATTTTGATCTGAATATCCGTATCCGGGATGTGGCTTCTCACAAAAAAATTATTGCGAATTCCAACTTGTGTATTGTCTATCTGCAATTGTTGATTCCAGATCCTGCCCCGGCTGCACCGTTTATTGCAGCAGTCGTTTCTGAAGGCAGTACGACCAACCTTTTTGTCGGCAAAAAGGGGCTGTTTGTTACAATAGAAAAGAAAATGTATACTGCACAAATTGTTGATTTGGTCAATGGCCCGATTTCATTCTGGCAGTCATTTTTATTGCCGTTTAAACGTATTGGTCAAAGCATTGGCGGATATTTTCATAAATGGACTGATTTTTCTCAGATTGAGAATAAAATTACTACAGTGGTCAAAACGGAACAACCAGGTGCATTGAAAAATCTTTTTACCAGTGGCGGAGGTATGGTGTTAGCCGGCGGTCTCAGTGTGGCTGCTGTCGGCAGCAGCTTTGCACTGTTGCTTCAAGCTTTGCGACAAATATCCTATCTCCGGCTCGGGTTAATTCTTTTGGCAATTTTTTTGCTGATTACTATTCCTCTGTCGATTGGAGCGATTATAAAACTGCGCAACCGTAATCTTGGTTTATTCTTTGAAGCGGCAGGATGGACAATCAATCTGCCGATGCGATTGAGCTTTCAAATTTCCCGGCTGTTTACTTTTTATCCGGGTTATCCCGTTGGCAGTCGTTTCACACGTCGGGATCTTTGTTCCCAATACCCTTTATTCCGCCCCCGCTGGCCGCGTGTTTTCTGGGGCATCGTTATTTTACTGGCAATCGTTGGAGTAATTGTTTTCTTTTGCTTTTTTTATGGCAGAGAGCACAGCTCGGATCAAAATTCTTCTGTCATGAGAGAAAACATCGAGACGCTCTCACAAGAGGGGGATACAGCTTCCTGACATTTTTTTTGAACAAAAAGGCGACGGCCCAATCGTGGCCAGTCGCCTTTACATTTTATCGCCTATAGGTCAGTTTTGAAAACTTTTTCCCGGGAAATAGCGATATTCTTCATAGCAGGCAGCAACAAGATCATCGAGTTTCGCTTCCGCCAGGCCGATACAGGTATCTGCGGCGCCGTAATAAATTTTTACAGTTTTATCTTCTTCTACGATCGCATTGCAGGTAAAGACAACATTACGAACCCTGCCCCGGCTTTCGTAAGGAGCTTCCGGGAAAAACACCGGATATTTACTCCGCGCCAAAACTTTTGACGGGTCATTGGCATCAAGAATAGCTGTAAATAATGAATAAATCGATCCAGAACAACTGTCTGTTACTCCGTGATAAATGATCAAATAGCCCTCTTCAACACGAATGGGTGGTGCACCTCCACCCAGCTTGAGGCCATCCCAATGGCATGGCCGGGCGGATAAAAGCGGCCTTGCTTCTCCCCAGTACACGAGATCTGGAGAGTAAGAAAGCCACATGTCACAGGGAGAATGTTCTCCGCCGCCGAATGGGCGTTCCAGACGGCAATATTTGCCATTGATTTTTTCCGGGAAAAGAGCAGCATTTCGATTGTTCAATTCCGACCCGATGGCCACACGTTCAAAATGGACAAAGTCACGTGTCTTGACAATTCCGATGCGGGTTCCATTTAAAGCATTATTGTGTGAACCATAAAGAATGATGTACTCATCGCCCATTTTTGTAATCCGCGGGTCATAACATCCATTTTCTTCCCACCAGTCGAAGGACTCCGGCCAATTTACCGGTTCCGGGTCAAATTTAAAATGATAACCATCACGACTCCGGGCAATCCAGAAAATGATACCGCCTTCGATGTGGAATACATCAACAAGCATCAGATATTCGCCGTTGAATTTGATTGCGCCCGGATTGAGAATGTAAAATCCGGCCTTGTACGGCAAATCGTTGGCGGTAAGAATCGGATTCCCGGAATACCGTTGAAACATACCTTTAGGAATATTCACTTCGTTGTCTCCTATCTAATCGTTAATGTTCCCTGTTGATTTTTGGGAAGTGTAATTTCAAGAGTCCCGGGAATGTTTTCCTCAAAGGGGCATTGTTCCCCATTGAAGGTTACTTGATGAGTGCCCTCCCCGGCGACAAAAAGGACTGTTGTAAATTCTCCCGTATTCCCTGCAATTTCCAGTTCTGCTGAAATTTCACCATCCTTCGAACAGCGATTTTTTACCCAGACATCCAGTCCGCAGGTCAGTCGGCCCTTTTCATAGTATGCGCCATACCAGGCCAGAACGGGAGAAGATAACGCACCAAAGTGATGACACATACACCCGCGGCCGGAACCAAGGGCAAAGTGTTCAAAACAGTAGCCGGTGCGTTCACATTCCCGTTCCCATAGTTGCAGTGCAGTCAACGCAATCCTGCGGGCAAATTCCGTTTGATTGTGGTCCAGTGCAGCCTTCCACATAAACCATTGGTGAGGCATCCAGACTCCGCCGTTCCAATAGCCATCGCTGCGGTAATAGGGCGCACTGCGGTCGACAGTAGAAATTCCATATGGCGACCACATGTGATCCGGAGAACGCAAGCGATCCCAGAAAAGTTGTTGCTGTTCCGGTGTGCAAATTCCTGCAATCAGCGGGGAAACGCCATCGAGTCCGAAATTAAAATTGCAATTCCCGTGTTTGGAATCACGGTATATTCCGGCAAAATTTCCTTCATTGTCATGTATGACATAACTGAAAATTTGATCTTCTTTATCATAGCTGAAGGTTTGCAGCGCATCAGCCAGTCGGTCGATATCGGCTTGGTATCCTGGCAAATCGTCAGTTTTCCCAAGTTCTTTTGCGGCCATTGCCATAATTTTTGCAAAGCGGATAACATTACTGGTGACCACAACTGGTGCAACGTTGAAAATCCGTTCTTCATACATTGTCCACTGTGGGGGATAATCATCCCAACCACCGGAATTGTAAAAGTAGTCCCAGGTTTGAAGTAAGCGCGTTTTAAACTTATCCACTGTGGAGGGTTGAATATGGCCTGCAAGAAACAGATACCATTTGCGCATACGGGGATAAAAATATTCCAGGAAACTGCGATCCTGATATCGATTCCAGAGTTCCATAAACAGGTATGCCTGCACCGGCAAAGGTGTACCGTGAAGGATAAACGCACAGTCGTCATCATCCGGTTCGGTAACGTAGCTGTTCAAATTTTCAATTGCTCGAATTTTATCAATTTCGGCAAGGCCAATCCCGGAAAAACCGCTATCCCATTGATACAGGCTGCTGTAATATCT
>CALGPR010000219.1 GCA_937960425.1 uncultured Lentisphaeria bacterium | reverse complement strand
GCTGATTGCCGCGCTGCTGAAAGATAACGAATTAAAAAGTCTTGCCGGACTGGCGCGGGAGCTGGGGATGCAAATCCTTGCTGAGGCATATACTCGAGAAGAGTTGTCTCGTTTATTGGATTGCGGAATGACAATGATTGGAATTAATTCACGCTGCCTGCAAAATTTTTCTACGGATCTGGATGCCTGTGCTGCTCTTTTGAAGGAAATTCCTTCCAATGTTTTTGCGGTCGGGGCCAGCGCAATGAAGACTTCTGAGGATCTTCAGAAGCTTAAAAATTCCGGAGCTGGAGCGTTTTTGATTGGCTCCGTCTTGATGAAAAGCGTTGATCCGGGGAAAAAGCTGCGGGAGTTGTTGGCATGAAACGTCCTTTGCTCAAGATTTGCGGGATTACGTCTCTGGAGGATGCCCGGTATGCCGTGCGTATTGGAGCGGACGCAATTGGATTGATTCTGTATCCGGAATCTCCACGATTTATTTCTCTGGCAAAAGCAATTGAGATTGCTGCGGCATTACCGGAATATATTCGAAAAGTCGCAGTAACTGTTAATGCTTCACAGGAAGAACTTACCGAAATTGTCGCCAGCAATCGCTTTAACGTTATACAGCTTCATGGGGATGAAGATGTGGAAACGATTCAACGATTAAAGCGGAAAATTGAGGTGTGGAAGGCTTTGACGCTCCGTTCGGCAATTGAGTGTGAACGTGCGATGACATCCCCGGCTGATTGCCTTGTGGTGGATAGTCGTATTCCTGGTTGTTACGGTGGGACGGGAATGCTCTGCAATTGGGAATATGCCGCAAAATTAGCTGCAGTACGCCGCGTGATCCTGGCCGGAGGAATGACTCCGGAGAATTGTATTGCGGCTTATCAGGCCGTTCATCCCTGGGGAATGGATTTTAACAGTGGGGTAGAAACGGTCCCGGGCAAAAAAAATTACAATAAACTGGATGCACTTTTTTCCTGTTTCCAACAAAGAAAGAATTAGTTATGAAACCAACAGAAGTTTATTTTGGAAAATTCGGAGGTCGGTATGTTGCAGAAACGTTGATCCCGACTCTGAATGAATTGACTGCAGCATATGAAGATGCCAAACACGATCCTGCATTTCACCAGGAATTGGAGTATTATCTGAAAAATTATATTGGACGCGAATCTCCGTTGACTTTTGCCGCTAATTTGACTGCGGAATTGGGCGGCGCTGCAATCTATCTCAAACGGGAAGATCTCAATCACACCGGAGCCCATAAAGTTAACAATACCATCGGACAGGCACTTCTTGCCCGCCGGATGGGCAAAAGAAAGGTAATTGCGGAAACCGGAGCCGGAATGCATGGGGTTGCTACGGCAACAGTTGCGGCTCTCTTTGGGATGGAATGTGAAGTTTTTATGGGAGCAACCGATATCAAACGGCAGGCTCCCAATGTTGATCGTATGAAAGTATTGGGGGCAAAGATCCATTCCGTGGATTCCGGAACAGGGACATTGAAAGACGCCATGAATGAGGCTATCCGATACTGGATTGCCAATTCCGCTGATACTTTTTATGTTATCGGTACCGTTGCCGGGCCTGCTCCATATCCGGCAATGGTGCGGGATTTTCAGTCGGTAATCGGCAGAGAATGCCGGCGTCAGTTTATGGAAACTCACGAAGGAAAATTGCCTGATGAAGTTATTGCCTGCGTGGGCGGAGGCAGCAACGCAATGGGGATTTTCTCCGGATTTCTTGACGATCCCGAGGTCAGGCTGATTGGCGTAGAAGCTGGAGGGCTGGGAATAGAAACCGGAGAACATGCTGCCAGCATCAATGGTGGAGAAATCGGCGTTCTGCACGGATGCAAAACGTATCTTTTGCAGACTCCGGAAGGGCAGATTACAGAGGCCTACAGCGTGTCTGCCGGCTTGGATTATCCCGGCGTAGGGCCTGAACATGCTGCGTTGCATGATTCCGGGCGGGTTCTTTATACAACGATCAACGATCGTGAAGCCATTGCCGCTTTTGATTTGCTTTGCCGAAAGGAAGGAATTATCCCGGCACTGGAATCAAGCCATGCGTTAGCTGAAGCAATTCGCCGTGCTCCAAAGCTGGCGCGGGAGCAGGCCATTGTTGTCAACCTGTCCGGTCGTGGTGACAAAGATATGGAAAACATCCGTCGTTATAAAGAAAAATACCACCTCTGTTGAAAAAAGGAAAATATTTTATCATGAGCAGAATTACCGATACATTTGAGCAGTGCCGCAGGGAAAAACGTAAAGCGTTGGTGACTTATGTTACTTGTGGCGTTCCGGATTTTGACCGTTGTGTTCGTATTGCTGGAGAGTTGATTGCTGCTGGCAGCGATATCATTGAACTTGGCGTACCTTTTTCTGATCCAATGGCCGATGGGCCGGTAATTCAGAAAGCAGGCGCTCTGGCATTGACAAATCACACGACTTTAGATGATGTTTTTGCTATGGCCATGGAATTGCGGAAACGTTTTCCAGCAACACCATTGATCTTGTTTTCCTATTATAATGTTTTGTTTCATCGAGGGAGAGATCGTGTTTGCCGGGAAGCCGCTGCGGCTGGTATCGACGCATTTCTGGTAGTTGATTTGCCGTTGGAAGAGCAGGGCGAACTGTTGCCGTTTATGGATAAATACGCGTTGGAATTGATTCCATTGATTTCTCCGGCTTCTGATGCCCAACGGATCCAGGCGTTGGCACAGAAGAAAAACGGTTTTCTTTATTATATTACGGTTCGTGGTGTTACTGGAACCAGTAGTGGGATTGCATCGGATGTTGCCAGTCATTTAAAATTAATAAAAAGTATTACTGCACTTCCGGTGGTTGCGGGATTTGGTATTACTTCAGCTGCTTCAGCAAAGAATTGCGCTGAAGCGGGTGACGGTGTGGTTGTCGGATCCGCGATTGTCAGTAAAATGATGGAATGTCCAAATGGTGAGACTGCTGTCGCACTGGTTAAGGAGATCGCCGAAGCATTAAGAGCCTGATTCTGAAAAAATAAATGTTTTTTTATAAAACCGCATTTGTCTTCCTGTTTCCTGGTGCTATTATCTTAACAGAGGAATAAAAGAGGAGGATTTTGCGGATTTTATTTTTTTAGTTTCAAACTGCTTGGTAAATTCATCCCCCAAAAATTGGAGTATTGAGAAAAGAGGATTTCTGAATACCGTTATTGTGATGAGCTTACCAGTACTTTCCAGACTACTTGAATGGGTTCCGCTTATTGATTCTCCTCAAATAAAAAATTTTATAAAAAGAGGGAAAAATTATGGCGGACTCAGACAACAAGAAACTGGGAGTAATTGCTTTGGCGGCTTTGGTCGTCAGTGCGATGGTCGGTGGTGGAATTTTCAGTTTGCCGCAAAATATGGCACAGGGCGCAGGCGTTGTTGCCGTAATGATTGCATGGGGGATTACAGGTGTCGGAATGTATTTTCTTGCCAATACATTCCGAACGCTTGCCGAAGCCAGGCCAGATGCCACTACAGGGATTTATGCTTATGCCCGATTAGGATTTGGTCGTTTTGCCGGGTTTCAGATGGCATGGGCTTATTGGCTCTGTAATATTTTTGGGAATGTCGGCTATGCTGTATTGTTGATGGATGCATTTAACTACTTTTTTCCAGGAACATTTACCGGAGGAAATAACCTTGCATCAATTATTTGCGGATCATTGGTGATCTGGTTGATGAATTTTCTGGTATTGCGGGGCGTAACGCAGGCAGCATCGGTCAATACAATCGGCACAATCTGTAAATTGGTACCACTGGCAATTTTCATTATTGTAATGATTTTTGTTTTTCACTGGTCGATTTTTACGACGGATATGTTGGGGGATGCAACGATAAAAGCGGATAACCTTAAGCCGCTGGGTGGGCTTTTGCCGCAAATCAAGTCCACGATGCTGGTAACGTTATGGGCCTTTATCGGAATTGAAGGTGCTGTGGTGGTATCAGGG
This sequence comes from uncultured Lentisphaeria bacterium, assembly GCA_937960425.1. GTDB lineage: Bacteria > Verrucomicrobiota > Lentisphaeria > Victivallales > Victivallaceae > UMGS1518. The sequence continues at coordinate 3,722 of CALGPR010000219.1, read as the reverse complement.
CGTGCTAAGAGCCAGAGCGCTGTAGGCAAAGCGACCCTGATTGGTTTTCTCGGATGTCTGGCAGTCTATGCGGCACTGTCTATTTTGCCATTCGGACGGATGTATCAGAGTGAGCTTTCTGCATTGAGCAATCCATCTACTGCTCCATTGTTAAGTGATGTTGTCGGCAATTGGGGAGGATGGGTAATGAATCTCGGAGTGATTATCGCATTGCTTACTTCGTGGCTTGCGTTCACGATTATGATTGCTCAAATTCCGTATGCGGCTGCACTCGATGGAACATTTCCGAAGATTTTTACCCGGGAAAACCGGAATGGATCACCGCAAGTATCTTTATGGGTGACCAGCGCGTTAATGCAATTGACAATTCTGTTTGTCATGTTTGCCAGTAATGCCTGGAATACAATGTTATCCATTACTTCTGTAATGATTCTTCCGCCCTATTTGGCTTGTACAGCTTATCTGGTTAAGCTCTGTGTAACTAAAAAATATCCCAAAGATTTAAATAATAAGGCTTTACCTAATTCTGGATTCGCTTTGATCTGTGGGGCGCTCGGTTCTATTTATGCCTTGTGGATGATTTATGCTGCTGGAATACAATATTTGTTTATGACATTTGTATTTCTTGCACTCGGTATTCCGGTATTTATCTGGGCGCGTTGGGATGATCGTAAAGCACTGAAGTCAGCAGGGGCGAATGGTACTGCTGGTGCGGATACAGACAAATTTTTTACCAAACCGGAGCTGATTGCTGCAATTCTTATTGCATTGGTTGGCATTGTGGCTATCGTGGAATTTGCACTGGGGAAAGTTGATTTATGATGAATCCGATAGAAATGCGAACGTTCTGTATATCAATTTTGACTGGCTGTTGTTTGGAGCGTCGCTCGTATATTATAAGAGGGGATGCGTGATATATAGAACAATACCATGTCCGATAAAAAACTCTACTTTCAAAATTTTAAAAGCCCTGTATTTAACAGGGCTTTTTTATTTCAGAGAAAAGCGAAAAAGGAGCACTCAGGCCTCTGATAAAAGTAGCAGACGGCGGTGTTGCTGGTGGGCCTTATCGGTTCAGAGTAGAGTGGTGCGGCTGATAAAAGTAAGAAATGGCAACTGAGGGCAAAGAGGGAGATATTTTATCCAATAAGATCACTGTAAACTCTGATTCATTTTTTGTTTGAAACTTTGGTTGTTTTTCAACTTTAAAAGAAATTATGCCGGCAGATATTTTTTTGTTTTCTGCGTAATTTGCAGTTAAGATGCAGAGGTGGTATATTCCAGAGAAATCAGTGACGATTCCCCTTAAATATTCTATTCTGAGAGAACGGAAAGGATTGTAGCAAATTGTTTGCCGAATTTTTCAGGTTGAAAAAAAAGAAAATCGTGAGCCGGATGTCATTTCTAATGTAACTTTGCCCTGGATGTGGGGATTGTTACTGGGGATCACTGTTTGCTTTGCTGCAGTAATTTATTGGGGGGTTTTCGGCACATTGGTTGACAGCGTTTCCGGGACTGGAGTCATTGTTCGTACCCATGGCATTACATCGATTACGGCAAAAAGTCCCGGTTTTATCGAATATCTGGACATAAAACGGTTCTGTTATTGTCCCCAATCAGATCCTTGGGCGGATTTATGATCCTGAAGTGTTTTTCAATATCCACAAGTTGCAGGTAGAGCAGCAAGAATTACTGGAGCGCACAGAAAAAATCCAGAAGGGAACGGATGCCCTGTTCCAGAAGCGCAGAGAAGTTGATCAGAAAAAAAATCAACTGATTGAAAAAGTGGTTGCTTTGCTGGAAGAAAACCGCAACCGCATTCACGAGCTGGTTGACATACAGAAACTGCAACAAAATGAAGGAATTTCCAGTGAGATAGAGTACTACGACATTTTCAGTCAGAATGTAAGCAATGAAAACGCAGTTGCCAGTACATTAATTACGCAATTACAGGATCTTTATGACCAGGATGAATCCACCTGGCAACAAGCAGAGAGCCGCATCAAATTAACAACAGGAAGTTGAATTTGCCCTGAAAAGCAATCAGGAGTTGACCTGGCTTCGTTCTGAGTGCAAAGGAATTGTGCTGGAACTGCTGAAACATCCTGGAGATCCGGTAACGACTGGGGAGACTATTGCCATAGTCAGTGCTGGAGGAGACCATGTAAGAAACATCCGCCTGATTGCTTATGTTTCCGCTGATGATGGAAAAAAAGTGCGTCCTGGGATGAGCGTATATTTTTCTCCTTCAGCGCTGTGTGCTGCAGATTATGGTTATATCCGGGGAATTGTTGCTTCAGCAAGTCTTTTTCCCGTTAGTTGTGAATCCATCAGTACGGAATTGAAAAATCGCGATTTTGCCGAATTGCTGACGCAAAATGGGACTGTGATGCGCGTTGAAGTTGATTTCCTTCCCAGTGACCGGACCTTAAGCGGGTTGCTCTGGACAAGTCAAAACGGTAAGGACGCTACCGTAGAAACAGGTATGGTTGGCTCATTACTCATTAATACGGAGTACCGGCGTCCGGTTTCTTACATTTTGCCTTACTTCCGGGAACATTTCTTGGGGATTGGTAGAAAAGTGGAGGTTCGATGAGAGTTTTCGGATCATCCATTCATAAAGTGCCTACACTTTTCCAGATGGAATCAACCGAATGTGGGGCCGCAAGCCTTGGCATGATTCTGGCTTATTATCGCTTTTACGAGCCGTTGGAAAAATTAAGGGTTGCTTGTGGTGTGTCACGAAATGGAAGCAAGGCATCATTGATTTTAAAGGCGGCAAAAGAGCAATATCATCTGGAAGGACACGGGTATCGTGTTTCTGCAGAAAAACTTACATCTCTTCCATGTCCGTCAATCATTTTTTGGAACGCGAATCATTATGTTGTTTTTGAGGGAAAGCGTGGTGAATGGTTTTATATCAATGATCCAGCTCGGGGACGATGTCGTTATTCAAAGGAAGCTTTTGCAAAAGCGTTTTCTAATGTTGCATTGACTTTTAAGCCTACAGCGGAGTTTCAACCGAGGGGAGCCCGGCGTGGTGTATTTCGGACGTTATTCCCTTTGCTATTGAAAGTAAAAGCAGTTGGATCGGTTCTTTTCTGGAGCGGACTTCTGCTGATTGTACCCGGTATGTTGATGCCGGCAATGTTGCAGATTTTCATTGATGAAGTGATGACAACCCGAGAACTTTGGCTTTATTCGTTGTTGATCGCTTATGCTTTGACGATTGCGGCCAGCGCTGTGCTTTCCTGGCTGACACAATTTATTTTACGACGGGGACAAATCCAATTGGCGGTAAATAGCAGTATTCGGATGTTGCATCATATTCTGTCACTCCCGATTAATTTTTTTTCACAACGCAACCCCGCAGATCTTCAGTCGCGAATCCAGATGAATACGAAAATTGCCGACGGTTTCTTCGCGTTAATTGCCGATAATGTGGTGAAGCTCTTCACCGCAACTTTTTTCCTGTTTCTAATGGTTCAATTCAGTTGGATTCTGGCAGGAATTGCTTTACTGACCGCGGTGTTGAATTTCGTGCTGCTTTCCGCAGTGAACAAAGGAAGGCAGACGATTAATCAGGCGCTCACAGCGGCAGAAATTAAACTGCTCAATCAATCCATGACCGGTATTACTTTAATAGAGTCGTTGCGGGCAGGAGGACACGATCAGGATTTTTACGGGAAATGGGCAAATTATCTTGCAGAATATACAAATAA
>CALGPR010000218.1 GCA_937960425.1 uncultured Lentisphaeria bacterium | reverse complement strand
CTTAAAAGTTTTATTCCCGTTCCGGAGTTTCCCAAGTCGAGGGTAAGTACTCCGCCCGGCAGTTTGCCGCCAGTTCCGGTAATTCGCCACATCCCATGCGCCATTTCTGTTACCGCACCCAACGCTTCTGCGGCATGAACTGTTGAAAGAGTATCAGCGGATACCAGAGGAGCTCGAATTTCCGAGATGCCTTCTGCCATCAACGCAGCGGCAATGGCGCGGATTGTATGGCTTTTTGACCCTGGCACTGCAATGGAACCAGATAAACGGGATGGTTTTACAATTAAATTTTTCATCAGTCAACATCCACTTCTGCATTAGGGAATGCCCCCTCTGAAGCAGTACCGAAAATATCCCGGACAGCCCGAACCGGGGGCGGCTTTTCGGGGGAAAGCTGCGTTTAAGCAGCGTGGCTGGATAAACCGCGGCACAAACACCAGAATTGAAACTTCTTCTCTGAAAAGGCCATTACCCTGATTTATTCTTTAATTAAACTGGATAATATAATGCAAAAAAACAGACCTTGCCACTATTTCCCATGTCAAACACTCTTTTTTCCCAAGAAAGAGGTTGTCAATCTGCTTTTGAAGCAGTATTTTATCAGGAAAACAGGAAAATAACCCCACTCAACAGGAGGAGCCTCATGTCACAGAAAGTCATGACCAGGGAAGAAATGCAGATTGTTCTCACCCAGATGTGCGAAAAGGCTGTTGTCGCATCTCGCGCACTGGCAGCGATGTCTGCTTCCGATAAGAAACGCTGTTTGAATGTAATGGCGGATGAACTGATTAATAATATCCCGGCCCTTCTGGATGCGAACGGGAAAGATATGGATAAGGCGGTCGCCAATAACTTGTCTTCAGCGATGTTAGACCGCCTTCGCCTCGATGAAAAACGCATCCGGGGAATGGCGGAAGGGCTTCGGCAAGTTGCGGCTCAGGAAGACCCGGTGGGAAAAGTTTTGTCCAGTGTTGTCCGCCCCAACGGCCTGCGAATTGACAAGGTCTGTGTTCCGCTCGGCGTAATTGCCATTATTTTTGAATCCCGTCCGAATGTCACTGCTGACGCGGCAGGAATCTGTATCAAAGCCGGAAACGCCGTTATTCTGCGCGGCGGGTCTGAAGCACTTCATTCCAATATTGCCATTGCCGGAATCATGAACCGTGCCGGAATTATGGCGGGGCTTCCCGACGGAGCAGTTCAGCTCATTGACTGGACAGACCATGCTGCGGTAAATTTACTGCTTAAAATGAATCAGTATATCGATCTGGTAATCCCTCGTGGCGGGGAACGCTTGATCCGCACCGTGGTGGAACAATCCACCATTCCGGTCATTAAGCATTACAAAGGCGTCTGCCATCTTTATGTAGATTTTCCCTGTAACGTTGCTCAGGCAGTGAAGATCATTACCAATGCCAAGGTGCAGCGTCCCAGTGCCTGCAATGCAGTGGAAACCGTCTTAATTAATCGCGACATTCTTGATGAATTTCTGCCGCCTTTCCTCACTGCGATGAAAGCCAATGGGGTACGACTCAAAGGCGGTCCTGAATTTCAAAAACTGTTTCCCGATGCAGAACCGGCGACAGAAGAAGATTTCTACAATGAATATCTGGATCTGATTTTGTCTGTTCGTATCGTTGACGATGTCATTGCCGCCGTCGAACATATCAATAAGTACGGATCCCGCCATAGCGATGGAATCCTGAGTTCCCGCCAGGAAAATATCAATTATTTCCTGTCACAGGTTGATTCCTCGACGGTATACGCCAATGCTTCGACGAGATTTACTGACGGCGGGGAATTCGGCATGGGAGCGGAAATCGGCATCAGCACCGACAAACTTCACGCCCGCGGCCCGATGGGAGTCAACGAACTGACAAGTTACAAATATATCGTGCTTGGCGACGGACAAATTCGCGAATGACAGAAGACATTTCCTCTCTGCCGCAGAAAAAAAGAATGCGGACCACAACGCTGGAATGGATCATTCCTCTGGCAGGGATGTTTTGTGCTCTGGCGGGAATGCAGTATTTTACTGTTTCTCATTTGGGGATCCGATTTGATTCTGATACTGCCTATGGATTTCTGATGAACAAATGCGGCGATCGTTCGCTCTTTTTACTCGGAATTCCCGGGGCTATCGCACTCTTTTACGCACTTCGCTGCCTGATCGAAATCGGGAATCGGGCAATGCGGCAATGGGGATTTTTTTCGGCGCTGCTGTTTCTGGCAACCCCGGCAGTTCTCAACCTGATCCGGAAACCGGCTCCTGAGCTGTTTCTTCTTGCCGCTGCTCTCGGAATGGCAAGACTGATCTTCCGCTTTTACGAAAATGACAATCTCAAACGATTGATCCTTCCCGGAATTTGGTTCGTCCTATTTACGTTCCTCTTCTTTTCTGCGTTCCCGTCCTGGGTACTTGATGACCTCAAGCCTTTACCTGGAGTACCGGATTTCCTCTGGTTCCTGCCGCCCCTGCTGGCTATTCCCTCTTTAACTTGCCTTCGCTTCAGGCAGGAAAGTACATTAACATTGCTGCTGTTGCTGGCAGTTTGCCTGGTTGCATCAACAATACCCTTTGGGAAAAGCAGTGTACTGTTCAGCGCTCTGGCGTTGGCTGTTATCGCCGGATTTATACTCGGGTGCGCAGCGAACCGATATGGAAAACGCCGCACAGGAAACTGGAGATTCCAACTCTTTACCTTCATTCCACTACTGGCATTAGCGTTGTTGTTTCTCTGGGATTACGATCTCAAAGTCAAGGAATCTGTGTTTCGTTTGCCGCTTTTGATTCCCGGGCTGCTTCTGGGATCTATGGTATTGATTGGCTGGCGCGGACTTGCAGAATTTCGGCCATCCTGGCGGCAACTTGGCTATCTGGCAATCACAGTTGCGGCAGTTCTTACCGTCACGGCAATGATGGTTGAACCATACCGCATGCATTTGCTCAACCTTGAACGCGCCCCCCTGTCCGAAACAGCAGCCCCCCCGGCGGAGATTGGAGAGTAACGCGATGGCACGATATGCCTTGATTCATACATTGGGATGCAGGCTCAACCAGGCAGATTCCGCTATGCTGATCGACCGGTTACAACATGCCGGGTATACAATTCTTGAAACAGAAGGCGATTTGCCAGCTGGAGAAAAACTTTCCCTGGCCTTGATCAATAGCTGTACGGTCACAGCAACAGCTTCGCAGAAAAGCCGCCAGGCAGCGCGCAAACTCCGGCGGGACAATCCGGACGCAATGATTGTCGTTACCGGGTGCAGCGCCGAAATCGACTTTGCGGACTGGCAAAATGAACGTGCTGTCGATCTGATATTGACGAATCCGGAAAAAAGAAGGATTGCAGAAATCCTGCTCGATAACAAGAAAAGGCCCCAAAGCATCTGCGGCAAAGGACATGCCTTCAGTTGCCAAGAAGCAGAAAAGATCTTTCAAGAGCACGCAGAAGGCCGTTTCCCTTTCCGCAGCCGCGCATTTCTGAAGATCCAGGAAGGATGTAATAACTTCTGCACATATTGCATTGTGCCTTATGCCAGAGGTCCGGAACGCAGTCGCTCATCAGCAGAAATCATTGCTGAATGCAAACGCCTCGGGGTTTCCGGAAACTTCCCGGAAATTGTCCTGACTGGAGTCAACGTTTGTGCATACAATGATCACGGAAAAACGTTGGAAATGTTGCTGGATGAACTTTGCCTGCTTCCAGGAAATTGGCGGATCCGTCTCAGTTCGACAGAGCCCTATATTGATAATCTGTCGTTACTGGACACAATGGCGCGGCACAAACGTATCTGCCGTTTTCTACATCTCTCACTTCAGTATGGCGACGATACAATTCTCAAAGCGATGAATCGGCATTACAATTGTGCAGAATACCGGGATTTTGCCAAAATTGCCAGAGAAAAAATTTCGGGAATCCACCTCGGTACCGATATTATTGTCGGATTTCCCGGTGAAACCGACGAAACATTTGGCAACTGCTGTGCACTTGTGGAAGAAATCGGCTTCGCCAATATTCATATTTTCACCTATTCTCCACGCAAAGGGACTCCGGCAGCAGCAATGCCCAGCCAAATTCCGCCTGCGCTTGTCAGACAACGCTACAATCACCTTCATGCAATTGCAGAAAAACAGAAACAACAATTTGCAGAGTCGCAGACAGGAAAAATTTTGCCGGTGATATTTGAAGAGATTCATGACGGTATCGGTTCCGGCTGGAGTGACAATTATCTGCGCGTATTTGCACCAATAGATCAATCGGCATTACATGCCATTCAACAGGTTCAGATTGAACGGATCGGGAATGACAGTCAACTTTTCGGTACCATAATTTGACAGCATATCTTTAAGAGGAACACGGCCATGACCATCGCACTGGTAGCAACAGCAACCAATGACCTTGCTGTAACATTCCGCGCCAGCGGAATTGAATTTCAACGTTTTGATTCTCCTGACGATGCTTTGCACGGAACCCATGACAATGATGTTATTCTTGTTCTTGCGCCGGTGGGGATCGAAGAGCCAATTCGACTCAGTGATGAATTTGTCTCTGCGGCAAAAGCAGAAAAACGCGCTGTTTATGCAGAAATGGCAATTCTTGGAGATGAAGCCTACCCGGAAATTCACCATGCCCAATTTGAGCGCGGTGTCGTCACCAGTGATGAATTTGGCAACAGCCTTGAAAAAATGCGGATCATCGCCATGCATGGGACAGCATATTATTCACTGAGCACTCCTTCGCCAATGGTAGTTCAAGCACGCGTTGCCGGCTTTGATACAGCTCTTTACGGATTGCCCATAAACTATTCTCCAGTGCTGGCATTTGATGCCGATAACGGGATGTATCGTGCCAGTGCCTGTCTAAGTAATTTTATCACCGGGCGCTATGCACCTGCTGCCGCATGGAAAACTATCTGGGAAACTTTACTGGAGCACCTGACCGGCACTCATTATGATCTGCTCTGGACTCCTTCTGTTGCACCTTCTTACACATTACAGGATCAAATTGGCGAAGAAGAATTGCTGAATTCCATTCGCCGCGGAACATCGTGGGTACAAAACGCCCGACTTTTCATGACCGATACCTGGAAAGGGCACTATGAGGTTGGCTCACTCGGAGAACCGGATGGTGTTGCCCCGGCGCCGATTCTTCAAAACCTGCCGTGTGGAGACGGCTCCCTGGGAATGATTGAAGGAGTTAATTCGGCAATTGATGCCTATGGCAATCAGAATTACCGCTACGTTCTCCGGGCAGATTGTATGGGTGAAATGAGTTTCTTGCTGGCGCTGGCCGGTACCCATTTTGAGGCAACTGACTGCCAGATGCAAAGCCTGAATCTACACGAATACCTCTTTGAAACCAGTAATTTTGCCAAAGGACCCAGGGCAGATGTTAACTCACCAACCTATGGTCTGGTTGCCTGGATGGGCAATGACGTCAATGGTGGGGTTTATTACGGGGATGATAATGCGCGCATGTTGCTTGGAACATTGGCTGCGGCTTCTATTTTAAACAGCGACCGCTTCCGTCCGGCAATGGCTCGCTGTCTTCTGGCCAATCTCCGCACTACCGGACCGGAAGGATTTCGAGGAGAACGCCTGGAAGACGGAGATATCCAGAAAAACGGGTGGAAATTTTACCGCGACAACCACCGTACTTTTTTCGCGCCACACTTTGAAGCCTATTTATGGGCATGTTACCTTGCTGCATATGCAGCCAGCGGGTTTCAACCGTTCCTGGAGTGTGCAAAGCGTGGAATTTACGCAATGATGGCAGCCTATCCTGACGACTGGCACTGGACCAATGGGATGCAGCAGGAACGTGCCAGAATGATTCTGCCGCTGGCATGGCTGTTACGCATAGAAAACACCCCGCAACACCGCTTGTTTCTTGATAAAATGACCTCCGAACTTCTTCGGTTTCAAGATCCTTGTGGAGCCATTCGAGAAGAAATCGGCGCAGCGGGCAAAGGAACTTTCGGTCCATGTGCCGACAATGAATCCTACGGAACAACCGAAGCGCCGTTAATCCAAACCAATGATGACCGCCTGAGCGATCTTTTGTACACTACGAATTTTGCCTTTATCGGACTTCATGAAGCCGCTATGGCTACAGGCAATGCAGGACTGACAGCAGCGACAAAGCGACTTGCCGATTTCCTTGTCCGTATCCAGGTCCGTTCCCGCGATCACGAAGATCTCGATGGCGCCTGGTTCCGAGCTTTTGACTTTAAACGTTGGGAATATTGGGCCAGTAATGCCGACTCGGGCTGGGGAGCATGGAGTATCGAATCAGGCTGGACACAGAGCTGGGTGGCGGGTACACTTCTCCTTCACTTGGAAAACCGTTCCCTCTGGGATTTTGTTGCCGATCCAGCACTGAAGCCGCATATCGATCGATATGCCCCCATCATGTGGACTCGCGAATAATGGATCATAACATAGTTAAAATCAATTATTTACCGATTTGGCAACTTTTGTTCCGGCAGAAAGTTCGTTTACAACAGTTGCCAATACAAGAAATAAAATCTACACAGTAACCATTAAAGGAACAACAATGAAATTGAATTCTTTTATTCCTTCTCTGGCAATAGCAGCCGTTGCAGCCATTGCAAACGGTTGTACCTCTATCTCTACAAGTGACGGTGCAGAACGACAAGAACTTCCAGAATCCACTTCCCCTGGGTATCAGGCGCTTTATAAGCACGAAAACAAGCGAGTTCAAGGGACAGGGAATGTCAATGTCCTTTTTGGCATCTTTGCATGGGGAGCAAATGGTTTTGCAGACAACTCTGATCTTTCCTCTTACAGTTTTCTTCCGTCGCCTGCAAATTATGCCAAGAGCGCTGCAGTATATGACGCCTGCCAAAGCAGTGGAGCTGACACGCTGCTCGGTACACGGTATACCGTAACGACGACAGATTATTTTGTTTTCAAACAGGTTGAATGTACTGTTGTTGGTTATCCTGCAACCATAATTGGTGTAGAAGAAAAATTTCCTTTTATTCTCGGTAAAGATGAGCGACTGATCTATTTAGGAAAAAGTGCCATTGAAGACCTGAAATAATCTAATAAAATAATTTTCCGTATCTAACGTGAGAAGAAAACTTTCTCAGGAAATTTTTTCTCACGTTTTTTACTTTGAGGCAACATGTTTC
>CALGPR010000217.1 GCA_937960425.1 uncultured Lentisphaeria bacterium | reverse complement strand
TGTTTCGGCAATTCGTTGCTTGGAAGTGACATTAAGGCTCAAAAAGCATTAGAATCAGCAGCGGAAAAATCGCTAAAATCAAGTTTTACCGCAGAAGTGGAATATCCGATCGGAGGCAACCCTGCGAATTTAGAACCAACAGCAACCTTTTATTTCCGACCAGAAGACGATAATAATGCATTGTCAACTCGCTTAGATCTCACCTATTCTTCACAGAGTGCGTCGCCCGGTGAAAAAATGGTTTTAATTGACGGCAAATTTGGTAAATTTCAATTAGATCCCAATGCGAATATAAAAATACAAATTGAAAAATTCAACCTGGTTCCTTCGCAGCATATAGAGTTTACAAATGTATTTGTTGCAAGGAACGTTTCCAATTATTCTTTTGGGGAAAAAGATGTGATATATGATGGTGTTCCGTGTTATGAAATAGTTATGACTCCGAAAGAGCCGCAACCCCCTCAAGGTTTAGGTAAAGTTGTTTACACGATTGGCAAGGACAATCAGTTTATTTATTGTGTCAAACCCTATTTTGCAGATGGTAGTGAAATAGATATCACCCAGTGCCTGCATACTCAGTTTAAAAATGTGCAATTCACAAAACTTGCGGACGAAATTTTCATGCCATCTCCTGATATGGAAATTATTACTGCCAATACGTCTTTGGATGTTTTAAGATACGCAGCTCCATTATCAGGAGAAAAACCATTATGGCTATCAGTTCTAAGAGTGGTACTGTCGTGGCCTTTTATTATTACTATAGTTGGTATTTTGATATTGCTCCTTGCCTGGGGCGTGTATCTGAAGTTTTTCCGTAAGCGGTAAAGTATCTCACTTCGACTTAATTTTCATCGACAGGTGCAAAAAGAACGAAAAATGGGGCAGAGAGTCCAAAAGCGTCAATTGAAAAACTGATAATTCCCCATTTACATATTGCATAACAGAAAATCTTCGCACAGAAATATGATATCATTTCTGTGCGAACTTGTTTACGACGCAAATTTCCACAAGCAGCGTTTATTGCCATGTGGTTAAAAGATTCCCGGTTATTCCTCTATTATTTTATTGATTTACAGTTGGGATGAAAACGTAAATATGGGATTCAAAGATACGATTTAACGCGAGAGAATCGTGGGGAATAAATTGATGGCTGAAATATTTGCAATGCAAAGGTTACTATTCAAATCCCTCTTTTGTAAATTATGCCTATCATTGCATGCCGATATATTACAGAAAAAGGGTTCTGTGCGCAAAAATCAAGCTCTAAGGAGATTTTTTTATGGGATAGGAGGCTGAAAGAAAAATCCCGACAGAAAATTTATTCTGCCGGGATTTTCTATAATAAACAAGTTTACATGGTAAGCGTTTCCGGGTAAAGTGCGCGAATGATTCCCAGTTCCAATCCTCGGATTTCTGCCATGCCGCGCATGCGGCCAATGGCCGTATAGCCTGGATTGGCACAAGGCGGTTTCAAAAGATCATCCATCATCACGTGGCCATGATCCGGACGGAAAGGAATACGGTAATCTTTGCGTCCCGCTTCGCGGCGACGGAGCTGTTCTTCTACAACCGCTTTTACCATCGAATACATATCTACACTGCCTTCAAGATGGTTAGCTTCATAAAAGTTTCCTTCGCTGTCACGTTGGGTACTGCGCAGATGCAGGAACCCTACGCGATCAGCGCAGCTCTTGAATAATTCCACAACATCATTTTGACCGGCACTCAGGCTGCCTGTACAAAAACAGATTCCATTGGCCGGGCTGTCAACCATCTTCAGCAATGCCTGAATATCATTCGCAGTACTGCAAATGCGCGGAAGTCCCAGAATAGAACGTGGGGGATCGTCAGGATGAATCACCATGCGGCAACCAAATTCTTCTGCCGTTGGAACAACTGCTTCCAGAAATTGCTTCAGGTTGCCAACCAAGTCTTCGCGGGAAATCTGCTGGTATTCTGCCAACATAGAACGTACTGCGTCCAGAGTAACTCCTTTGAAGCCTGGGAAATTATCAATGATATTACGAGTTAATGCTTCTCGTTCGGCAGATGACAGAGAATCGTAATATTTCTTAGCGCTGGCAAACTCTTCTTCCGTATAATCAGCTTCCGCGCCTTTGCGACCGAGAATAAAAAGTTCAAATGCCGCAAATTCACGATGGTTGTAGTACAAAGCCAGTGACCCGTCAGGTAGTTTGTAGGACAGGTCCGTACGAACCCAGTCAAGAACCGGCATGAAATTGTAGGTAATAACCTGTATCCCATTTTTGCCGAGATTTTCCAAGCTTTTGCGGTAATTGTCCAAGTATTTTTGGCAATTCCCACGGTTAGTCTTGATATCTTCATGAACCGGCAAACTTTCGACAACACTCCAAGTGAGTCCAGCCTTTTCAATATTCGCTTTATATCCAGCGATCTCTTCACTAGTCCAGACTTCGCCGTAAGGAATGTGGTGAAGGCTGCTGACAACTCCTGTCGCTCCAGCTTGGCGGATGTAGCTCAGCGGAACCTGATCCTGCGGTCCGTACCAGCGAAACGTTTCTTCCATAAACATAACAGGTTTCTCCTGAGTTTAGACACCGGTAAAGGCGGAAAAACCACCGTCGACAGGGATAATTGTCCCTGTGACAAACGAAGACGCGTCGCTGATTAAATAATGAATACAGCCGCAAATTTCTGAAGCATCTCCAAAACGGCCCATCGGGGTCTTGCTGATCACCAGATTGCCACGTTGGGTATAGCTGCCATCCGGATTAAGCAGAAGGGCTCGATTCTGATTGCCGATGAAGAATCCGGGGGCAATTGCATTCACGCGGATTTTACCGTCAAACTTCATGCCGAGTTCCGTGGCAAGTGCGCGAGTAAAGTTATCAATTGCAGCTTTTGCATTGCCATATCCGATTACGCGGGTCAGTGCCTGTGTTGCTGACATGCTTGAGAAATTGACGATGCAACCACCTTTTTCCTGTTTAACCATGATT
>CALGPR010000216.1 GCA_937960425.1 uncultured Lentisphaeria bacterium | reverse complement strand
CCTTCAAAGGCGACATAAGCCCTGGTTTCGGGATCAGCCGGATCACCGGAGGGCTCATCGGTAATATAAAATAACAGACGGTCATAAGAAATTCCCCATTGTTCCCGCAAATGATCCCGCAATAATTGAAGACCTTCACCATAAACTTGTTTCCACTCCGGTGACAAAAACTCCAATTTTTTTCCTGCTCGGTTCCGAATTTCTGCCCACAGCGAAAATTCCGGATAGCAAAGCACCAAAATATCTTCCCGGCTGATACCATTTCCCTCCATTGCCTGGAGCATAGCATCCAGTGCATCAAATCGTGGCGTCCCGTCGCCTTTGTCATAGACAGGTAAAAAATGTTCCGGAGTGGGATTGATAACATTAAAGCCGTATTCGGCAAGGAGCGGAACACTCCAAGGTTGAGGCCGATACCCGTAGCTCCAGATCCAGACAGGAATTTTTTCCAGATTGATATCGAGTATGGTCAGGGTAATGGGCAGCTCGCTTTTTTCCATGCCGTCATAAACCGGGGAAATTTTTAAAACAGCTTGATAAGTTCCAGGGACTAATTTTCGCGTATCAATAGAAACAGAAATGCAAGTCTGCGTTTGCGCATTCAGTCGCAGCATTGAATGTAACGGTAAATCTGTAAGGGCATCCGGGACAAGTTGTCCTCCACCGATTTCAAAGGGAATCAACTCCTGAATCCGTACAGTTTCAGTCGGAATTGCAGGGGAATCGGCAAGGGCAACTAAATCAGCACGGACCAGTATTGTCTTATCGGTCAAATTGCTGATTGCTAAAGTTGCCTGGGCAAAACCGCCCTGTGGAACTTTTAAAGAAAGTTTTTTACACTCTTCCATAACAGATGGCAATGGATCGTTCGGCTGTGGCAGTGTTTCTTCATTCCCGAATTGCCGGATGACACAACTGCGTCCGGCAAAAGCAGCCAACGCTATTTTCCGGTCAGTTTCCGCTAAAGTCGATAGAAAATTGTCAAAAGCTGTTGCCGTATCCGTCAAAGTTTCTGCCAGTTTCAGTAAGGCGTCAACTGAAGTTATGGCGTCTTGCGCAACTGGCTCAGCCAACATGCGTAACGGGACAGTACGATTGTAACGATCTTCACTGAGCATTTGCGCTGCTTCACGACGGGAACCGAAGAGGAAGCTGCCGAAACGTTCCGGAGCAAGAAATTGATCACCAACGGGAGCCCAGGAACTCAGTCCGTCTCCGCTCCTGCCTTCACGAGCAAAATTGCCTCGCCAGATTTCTCCTCGTTGAGGCCGTTCCATACCGAGATCTCTATAAGGAATTGACAGTTCCACAACGAATTTTTCCGCATCCAATGTCCCTCCGGAAGTCGTCGAAGTTTCCCATTTCTGCAACTTTGTATCTCCAACACCATATTGTGCGCAAAATTTTGCGCCGTTGGCATTGGCAAGAATTTGAAAAAAACCTGTTCCCGCCGGATCAACAAAAAATTCTACACAATCATCCTGCCAGATGTCTCCGCCTTCGCACTGCTGAACAACAGGTTTTTTATCGGCGGCATAAGGAGCGATAATTGCCACATACAATGCGTCAGGACCGGCAACTATTTTCGCTGTTGTTCCAACCGGAGATCCATCAGGCGCCAGCCAGAGCCCGTTTATTGTGTCACTGAGTTTTCCCAGCTGTAGAAATACTTCTGTTGCTTCTGCCTCCCGCCAGAATGGTTCTTCCAAAACCCCATCACATTTGATCGTTTCATCAGTAAAATGCACTGGGATCGCACTGCCGTAGCCTGACGCGAAAAAAAAGATCGACAAAAAAACTCCCCAACAGGCTTTCCACCCATAATTCATAGTATTGTTTCTCCTTTCCGAAGTATCGCTTTCGCAGGAATAATTTTTGCGACCGGTTTATCTTGGAAAATTTCTGTTTTCATTACTGAAATCATTTCTTCAAAATTATGATTGGCACTCGATAACGGGTAGGGATAAAAACGTGAGATGATATTGTCATTAAATCCGGCGACATAAGTGTCCTGGCCAATTTTGCGACCGACAGCGAGTAAAACAGAAGCTCCGCCAGCAGCCATAAGATCGTTCATGTATAAAAAGCCGTTGCGCCCGGGATTCCGTTGAAGTTCCTCTGAAGTTAGCCGCGCCCCAAGGTGGTAACAATAGTCAGCAAAATTTTGCCCTTTGTCCAACTCTTCATCGAAGCAGACAACATGCCGCTTCAGTAATCCGGCTTGTTCTTCGGCTGGAAAACAACGAAACAGTCCATCAAGTTTTCCTTCTGTTTTCTGTTCAACTCGTGTCCGGAGCAGAAATTGAACAAAATCAGACTTTCCATTATCTAAAAAAAATTTTATCTGCTCTGCTATTGCGGCCCCAGTATCTACAATCACAGAACGGCGGAAGCTGTTTTGTGCCATACTGCCTGCATAGCCAATATAGGTAATTGCTTCCTCGATAAAAATTCTTTCGATCTGCTCAAAGCCGACACATTCTCCGATAAAGATAAAATTTTTTCCTCCACGGGCAATCAAATCCCGAGTCCGTTTCAGATTCGCTTCTCCATCTCCACTCAATTCAGCCATGTAGCAGGAATATCCCATTCCTTCAAATTCCGATACAAGCCGCAGTCCCAACTGGGCCAGATGTTCTTCTCCCCATGCCAGCTGCCCTGGCATCAATAGAACCACTGTCGGTGTTGCTTCACCACGAACAAGTTGATCTCCAAAGCTCTGCCGGTATCCCAATTCCATGGCAATTGCACGAACTTTTTCTTTTACTTCTGCACGACTGTAATTCCGGGGATCATTATTTAAAATTTGCGAAACCGCCCCAATTGACACTCCTGCAGCAGTCGCAATTTCCCGCAACGATACCTTTGCTTTTTTCATTATGTTTCTTTCATATAAAAATTTTATATACTATATAAATG
>CALGPR010000215.1 GCA_937960425.1 uncultured Lentisphaeria bacterium | reverse complement strand
CTGGATTCTAAATTAGAAATTTTCAAGATGGCTGCAATTTTGAGGAATTTTACCAAAACAGCAGAAGCTCTTCATATGACTCAACCCAATGTTACTCAACAACTCAGGCAATTGGAGAAAGAACTGGGCACAGAACTTTTTCTGAGGAACGGCAAACGCCTGTCGTTGACGCGTGCCGGTGAAATCCTTGCAGAAGAATGTGAGCATTTGTTTGATGCTGCCGCGCATTTGCAGCGGCGGGTCAGCAATGCTGACAGTGAGCGGAAACACTATGCGTTAGGAGGAACTCTTACGGCAGGCGCTTATATTATGCCTGCATTGATCAGCTCTTTTTTGAAAACACATGCGTCAGTACGTTTGAGTTTGACCATCGGGAATACTGCAGAAATCACGGAAAAGCTGAAAAAAGGCCACTTGGACGGCGCTCTTGTGGAAGGTCCTTTCGATCGAGATTTTTTTCTTTATGAAATGTTGATGACTGATGAAATGCGTTTTGTCATTCGAGCAGATTTGGCACCGTGTGGTGACCATGTGAATTTGCAGGAATACTTGGATACTGGTAGAAATCTGATTTTGCGGGAACCCGGATCGGGAACACGCCATTATTTTGATCTTTTCCTTGAGGAACAGAAAATCCGCATTCCCGATGATGGGCAAATTCTGGAAATTGCCGGTTTTGAAGCAATCAAAGAATTACTCAATGAAGGGTACGGCGCAACGGTTGTTTCCAACCTGGTTGTACACAATGAATTGATTTCCGGGAAATACAAATCTTTGCCGTTTTCGGCAGGAACGATCCGTAGGGAAATGAATTTCCTTTACCAAGAAAATGAAACCAGACCATTTTGCGAAGAATTTATCCGCTTTGCACGCAGAAAAGTGGTCAATTTTTAACTGTCTGTGGCAATTGCGTTTTCCAATCCTGCTGATGATGGGAAACTGATCGGACAACCAGTTGGCGGATTCGCTTGTTTCATTATGAGGTTTTCGCTTCCGGAAGAGAAGACATGTATTCGTGCATCGCCTGAGCTACGATTTTAGAGTCTCGCACGGCTTCTACAACAGTGCGTGCGCCAAGGACAACATCTCCGGACCCGAAGATTCCTTGAATTGAAGTTTCGCCGCGTTCATTGGTGACCAGGAGACCTTTTTGATTAACAGTCAAGCCGGAAGTGGTCGAGACAATTTTATTTTTCGGTCCCTGACTGATGGAAATGATAACAGAATCAGCTTTTACAAATTCCTCTTCTCCATCAATCATCGTTCCGTCTTCGGTATAACTGACGTGGCGGAACAGAACGCCTTCCGGGGTAATTTCTACCGGGACATGACAATAACGGAACTGAACTCCGTCGGCTTTGGCATAATCTACTTCCCGGCTGGATGCTGCCATATGGTCTTCGGCTTTCCGCAGATATGCTGTGACATTCCGGCAATTTTTGCGAAGTGCCGTTCTTGCCACGTCCATAGCGGAATTTCCTCCACCGATGACAATCACATCATCTCCCAGGTTGTAAACGTCTGGGTTGGTCAGGTAATCGATTGCAAAATGCACATTTCCAAGAGTTTCGCCTTTAATGCCCAGCGTTTTGGGACGCCATACCCCTGTTCCAATAAAGATTGCCTTATACCCGTCACGAAACAATTCATTGACTCCGATCGCTCCGCCAATGCTGGTATTGGGGCGAACCTTGATTCCCAAGGTCAATAGTTCTGCTTTATAACGGTCAAGAATACTCTTAGGCAGGCGAAATTCCGGGATCCCGTAGCGGAGAACCCCGCCAATGCGTTCGCGAGATTCAAAGATGGTTATGTCATAGCCTTTTTGAGCCAGAAGTATTGCAATTGTAATTCCCGCTGGCCCGGAGCCGATTACTGCTGCCCGCATATTGCGTTTGGGTTCGCAGGGAATACGCAGTTTGTCAAAATAGTTGTCACTGATATAATTTTCAATACTGCTGATGTGTACCGGCATTCCTTTTTTGCCAAGAATACAGTGACCTTCGCATTGTTTTTCATGGTCGCAGACAAGCGAGCAAATCAAAGATAATGGATTGTTGGAGAAAAGCATTTCTCCGGCTTCTCGGATTCCGCCATTCAGAAA
>CALGPR010000214.1 GCA_937960425.1 uncultured Lentisphaeria bacterium | reverse complement strand
GGTGTCCCGGAAATATTTCCCCGCCAGGAATGCCCCATGCCCCGGATCGAAAACCACACTGTTCCGGAGGTCGTTGTTGATGCGCCCGATATTGATAAAAGGAACTTTTCGTTTTTCAGCGGTAGCTGCCAGTTCCGCCGCGCCACTCGTTCCGCCTATGATAAAGACCCCGGCAGAACTTCCATCCAGAATTTTATTTTTACACTCTTCGATATCTCTTTCGCTTGCAATATCAAAAGGAGCAATCTGCAAGCCTTTGCCAATTTTGTGCAACGAACTGTTGATCCCCGTCATGATCTCGTGCATGAAATAATCCGGTTCATCATCGGTCAAAATAGGAAAAAAGAAGGTAATTCCCCCTGCATCGCGTCGCGAAAGATTACGGGCATGGATATTGGCATGATAATTATGAATTGCTGCCTGTTCAAGGATATATTGCCGCGTCCGGGCGCTGATTCTTCCTTTGTTGCTGAAGGCACGCGAGACGGTTGCCGTGGATACACCCAGTTTTCGGGAAAATTCTTTAATTGTCATGTTGGGCTTTGGTGTCATTCCGGCTCCGTTTTTTTGCAGTTTTTGTGTAAGCGTTTACGCTACTGGTATTGTACAACAGATTTTCAAAAATACAACACGGTAACGAAAAAATTGCGTAAATGTTTACGCGGCGTTTGTGTTTTGGAAAAAGTCAGTTATATTGATTGTCGTTAATGGTGTTCTATACAGTTTCAAAATTCTATTGATCGAGGAAAGGAAAGAGTCTCCAATGAAACTGGCTGTCAATGTGAAAGTGCGTCCTGAACTGGATGCTGGTTTTGTTCCCGCTGTTCTCTGGAATCGCGCTTATCGCGCTGAAGTCGCTGCAAGTGGCAAAGGTGTCGATATTGTGATTGCACTGAAGCGCAGCAACGGTACCGTTTCTACTGTGAAAACCGCGATCTTCCCACACGAGGGAGAGTATGTCGAACTCAACATCAAGTATGTGGAACGCTTGATTAAATACTTGTTGTGGATGAAGGGCGGATACCAGGTTACCATTGCCGGTTGTGATGCTCTTGCCAATGATATTCGCCAGATTTACAGTGCGGATGGTGCGCGCGCTTTTGATTACAAAATGATGGGCGAAAAAATTTATGGCCATCCATTTGAAGTGATTTCCTGCGCCCTTGCAGATGCCCCCGCAGCCAATGAAATTCAGGTTAAGCTCGGTGGCCACCTTGATGGTTGCCGTATCGGCTTTGACCTTGGCGGGTCCGACCGCAAAGCAGCGGCAGTGATTGATGGCGAAGTCGTTTTTACCGAAGAGATCCCATGGGATCCCTACTTCCAGAAAGATCCGTCTTATCATCGCGCCGGAATTGTTGATTCTTTGAAGCGCGCTGCCGCACATCTCCCCCGTATCGATGCCATTGGCGGCAGTGCTGCTGGAGTTTATGTGAACAACCAGCCGCGTCTCGCGTCTCTTTTCCGCGGCGTCGGAGAGGAAGACTTCAAAAAATATGTCGTGCCGATGTTTGATGAAATCCAAAAGGAATTTAATGTTCCGATGGTTGTCGCCAACGACGGCGAAGTTACAGCCCTTGCTGGCGCAATGTCGATGAATTCCAATGGAGTGCTCGGACTTTCCATGGGAACAAGCCAGGCTGTCGGCTATGTCAATCTCGAAGGAAATATTACCGACTGGTTGAACGAGCTGGCTTTTGCGCCAGTTGATTATCGCGAGGATGCCCCGGCCGACGAATGGAGCGGCGATATCGGTTGCGGCGTTCAATATTTTTCCCAGCAGGGAATTGCCCGTCTGGCACCCGCTGCGGGATTCGATTTCCCGGCCGATATGCCGTTCCCGGAACGTCTGGTGAAAGTCCAGGAAGCTATGGCTGCTGGAGACGAACGCGCAGCCAGAATTTACCGTACAATCGGTGTGTGCTTCGGGTATTCGATTGCCCATTACGCCGAGTTCTATGATATCCGTAATCTGTTGATTCTCGGCCGGGTTACTTCAGGAGAGGGTGGCGAAATTATTCTGAATGAAGCTAAAAAACTTCTTGAAGTGGAATTTCCTGAGTTGGCCGCACAAATTACTTTCCGCACTCCTGACGAAAAATTCAAGCGGCATGGACAGGCAGTGATCGCCGCTTCATTGCCGGAACTTGCCAAATAAGAAATTGGAGATCTTCAAAGATGAGTACTTTACTGTTGACCAACTGTCACGTAATCTCTCCAGATTATGATGCGTATCCCGTTGCTGTTTTGATTGAAAATGATAAAATCCGCCGCCTTTATGTCGATACCTGCGATTTACCTGCGGCGGATAAAGTAGTTGACGTCGGCGGAAAAATGGTGATGCCCGGCTTTATTGATGTCCATTGCCATGGCCGCAGTAATGCAGATTTTGCCGATGCCGATCTTGACGGACTCAAACGCATTTGTCGCGATAAGTTGAAAGAAGGGGTAACCACACTGTTGCCGACGACGCTTACACTGGGAGAAGACCAGCTTTCTGCTGCGCTTCAAACCGCCGCAGATTACGTGAAATCCGGTGCAGTTGGCTGCAAAGTTCCTGGTGTCCATTTAGAAGGGCCGTTTATCAACCCGAAATGCCTTGGCGCTCAGAATCCCGATTTCGTTCGCAACCCGGATATTGATGAAGTGTTGCGCCTGAATGCAATTTTCCCGGTT
>CALGPR010000213.1 GCA_937960425.1 uncultured Lentisphaeria bacterium | reverse complement strand
GTACTGCACGGTACTGATCCGGTGCCGGGTTGTCCGGAAAAACAAAGCACTTAGCTTCCTGTTTGCGGTTCAGGTCGAAGTTTTCTATT
This sequence comes from uncultured Lentisphaeria bacterium, assembly GCA_937960425.1. Lineage (GTDB taxonomy): Bacteria > Verrucomicrobiota > Lentisphaeria > Victivallales > Victivallaceae > UMGS1518. Next base: position 2,481 of record CALGPR010000213.1, on the reverse strand, counting down.
GCGACAACTACTCCAACGAAATCCCCTTGTTTGGTCATGACAATATCTCCGATTTCAGCCTTCAGTTCTGCCCCGGAAGCATTTGTCGCATTGCGGATATATAAATAACCGTCATCTGTCGCCATGCTCATAGAACAACGGACATCCAGAGGCGCGCTGCGTTTCCCGAAGGAATCAGTTTTGAAAAGATATAATTCCTGAATTCCGCGTTTTTTCAATTCCGGTAATGTCATCAGCCGCATTGCTCCAGCTGTAAGTTTGGGAACTTCAACCATGCCAACCCGGGAATCATCGTTGACAATACGGATGGCACTGGCTTGCTGCGGGGTACCATCGGTTGCTTCCGGAAGGGAAACGGAGTAGCCAAGTTCGTAAACCTTTTCGTAATTCATATTGGCGTTTAGAGTTCCGGTCAATTCCCGGAAATCGCTGATCAGGTAAAATTTATCTCCAACTGCCACAGTAGGAAGGAAAATTTGTTTGTCGGTGACATGATCCACAAGGAGCCGGCGATCTTTGAGAAGAACGTCCAGTTCAACTGTCGATTCAGCATATTTTTGATAGACATCACTGCGTAAGCGTTCTTCGGCAACAGCAAGTTGCTCCTGAATCTGGCTGATTTCGTGTGTTTTAATATTACATTCGCTTTCCAGGCGGGTAATTTCCTGTTGCGCGTTGTTTAATTCTTCAGTTGTCGCGTTGTTACTTTCACTTAACCGCTTAAATTCTTCTTTGGCTTTTGTCAGATCGCTGACGGCATTTTTCAGGACATTTTGAAGGTTTGCAACTTGTTTGTTGGCTTCAGCAAGTTCCAGATCTCGATTGTACATGGATTTTTGCAAAGCTGCCATTTTACTTTTGGTTTCCGCAAGTTCTTTTTCGGTGGCATTAAGCTTTCCCTGGGCAAAGGAAAGACTTAATTCTCCTTCACGTACCTGGCCTTCAGCAATTTCTGCTTTCGCTTGAGTTTCTGCCAGTTCGGTTTCCTTGCTGGTCAGAATTTGAACGGTTTCCTGGAGTTGTTGTGAAGTTTGCTGGAATTGCTGTTCCGTAGCCTGAAGTTTGCTGCCGGTTTCAGAAAGTTTTGCTTCCGTGTCTTTCAAGGCTTGTTGTTTGTTGCTTAGTTCTGCTGCGGTATTAAGATATTCTTTGCGGAGTTTTTCAAGTTCTTCCTGTGTAAGGGCAATGGTATTCTGAAGTGCATTCTCCTTATCCTGTGCCGCAATTTCTACCTTGATACGCTCCGCCCGCGCTTCTTCCAGATGCTTTTGCAGATCTTCCTTCGTCAGTTCGCCCATTTCTTCTGGAGTGAGGGCAAGTTGCTTTTGAAGAAATTCCAGATTGGCGCGAGTTTTCACCAGTTCTTCGGTCAACTGATCCAGTTCTTTGCTTTTTTCTGCAGAAAGCTCCAGTTCGCGCTGCTGCAACAAAAGCGCTTCACGTGCATCGCGGAGCCGTTCTTCCTGCATGCGCAGTTGTTCAATAATCATTTGGGACGTATGTGCATCCAGAGCTGCGGATGTTCCAGTGGAGCCCAGATGTCCGCCGGCGGGATTGTTAAATAACCCCGGCATCATGGACAACATCGAAAGAATGATGAAGTCACAGATGACTACCATAATCGATCGGTTCAAGGTAAAATTCTCCCAGTTTGGAGGTTATGTTCAATCAATTCGCGGAGTTTTTCAACAGATTTCTGCGCAGAGGATAAACAATAAATACACGCAGGAATGTGCTGAAAATAATTCCAACCAGTGTTGAAGAATATGCCATCAGCAATCCGCCGGGGCTGAACGTCATAACCATAAATGATGAAACTGTCCCCAGAAGTCCGAAATAAAGCGGCAGATCGAAAAAGATATCCGAATCGGCGAGAATTTGAATTTTGAGTTCCGGCGAATCGGTACTCATACGAATGCCATTGGCAATCCATTGTGCTGTCCCGAGAGCGATTAATTGCAGGACAATAACGAGGAGAAAGAGGATAAAAGAAATCATACCGAAAAATTCCGAACGGGCTGCCAGCGAAGCTCTGCTTTCCGGTGTGACTTCACCAATTGCGCTGGGGGAATTCCCAAGAAATTGTGCCCGGAAAGCATCGCAGTTATTATAGCAGTAAATGCATCCGACTACAATAAGGATTGTTATAATCGCAACAATAATGGCGGTTCGGACCCGGCTATGTGTGTTTTTCACTTTTTAACCTCAATTTCGATATTGTAAAAATTTTAACTTGTATGACCCAATTATTTCAGACCACAGAAAATACCATTTTGTTTGTGAATTTATCACCATTTATGCAAATATTCAAGCAATAAAGGCTGTTCTTCCTTTTCGAATCATGGAAAAAAAGCGAAAAGACATTTCCCTCGTTTGCGAAAGGGGGTTTGACCGTGTAAAGTTAAAATATACTTTATGAATAAAAACAGAACTCCGGGGAATCCGGCAAGACGCCGAACCCTTTCGGAGATGGAAGATTAT
>CALGPR010000212.1 GCA_937960425.1 uncultured Lentisphaeria bacterium | reverse complement strand
TGATACGGGATCGCGTCGAAGTGAGCCGGCTTCCAATATTCCAGAGAATCATTCTTGACAACAGTAATCTTGTCGCCGAATTGCCAGGTATTATTGAAGCTGCGCCACTGAACGGTGTTGTTCATACAACGCAAGTTTGCGGCGGCTTCTGCATATTCATCATTATTGGTGGTGATCATGCCGCCTTCGCCGCAGGTGGTGATATTTTTGAGGGAGTGGAAGGAGAAGGACCCCATATCCCCGATAGAACCGGCATAGCGGCCTTTGTACATCGCGCCGGTGGCATGCGCACAGTCTTCCAGAACCAGCAGATTGTGCTGCTTGGCCAGTTCCATGATCGGATCCATGTCAACCATCAAACCGGCATAGTGGACGACGTAAATGGCTTTGGTTCTGCTGGTGATTTTGCGTTCGACATCAACCGGGTCGATGTTGAAAGTACGCGGATCAATATCTGCGAAAACCGGGGTAGCACCCTGCTGGAAAATGACAAGGATTGTTGCCCAGAAAGTATTGCTGGTTACGATGACTTCATCGCCGGGCCCGATACCGAAAATCTGGCTGATAACCGTCATACCGGTCGTGCAGTTCGTGCAGGCCATCGCGTGTTTTACTTTATGGTATTCCGCGAATTTCGTCTGGAATTCCTTGGTCTTCGGCCCCATGGTCAAGGTATCCTGAGCCATTGCATTGATGGCAGCATTACGTTCGGCATCATCATAGATGGATCCCATGAATGAATAGGATACTTTCAGTTTTACACCATCGTTGGTAGCGTAGGAACTGGTAATTCCGCCTTCAGTATTTCCACCGGTAAAGTGGTCTTTGTCTTTAATAGCCATTTTCTTGACTCCTTAAAAATTGATGGATGCTCTCTGTCGCCGGCCGCGGGATATGCCTTGCCGGTTCTCTTTATTTACATTACTGGTACACCATGGAAAATAAAATGCAAGATGAGAATTGAAAAAAAACTGTTTTTTGGGTTGTTTTTGGTATTATTTGGTATGTTATGGTATGTTTTGTTGTTTTCAGCAAGTTAGTTTGTTTAAATGGCAGAAAAGAAGGAGAAAAAAACCTTTGAGATATGACGTGATATTATCGAAAATGCCAAAGGGATATTGAAAAATCCTGCAGGCGACGTCAGACTTGTTTCTTGGATTTGCGAAGAAGTCGTCGGGGGGGAACGGTTTGTCCCCGAAGTTTGGGTACTTGTACTTTCTGTCTGGAATCCGAATGGATTGGGCTGGGACGAGTGAGAGGTCGCGGCATCCCAGCAATAGATCCGCCCGCAATAGTAGCAAGATCGGTTCCATCCTGCCCCATGCCTGCGAAGGCCTCAATAATGATTTCCGAGTCAGCGGGGTTTGCATCGAGCAAAGAAAAGGTGTCGTAACAATCCAGCTTGCCAAGTCTGGTGTGGCTGATACCGGTTTCCTTGCGAATCATTTCCAGAATATCATTTTTACTTAATCCATCATTGCTTCCGGCGGCAATACAGAGTCGAACACCACCATATTTTTCGGTGGGGGGATTTCGTTTGCTGTTTTCACTGTTGGATTGGTGGCGGCCAGTGCGCAATTTGGCATGTCCGGCAGCAATAAGTTCACGGCCGCAGAGTTTTGTCAGCAAAGCAGCAACCGTTTCCACTGGATTGCCTTCGGTAAGAAGGGTGGCAGCAAAATCAATATAGTCG
>CALGPR010000211.1 GCA_937960425.1 uncultured Lentisphaeria bacterium | reverse complement strand
CCTTTGGAGAGAAAAAAATTTATGATTCCCCAAAATAAACGGAATATATATGAAAATTTGCAATTCGAAATGCTGAGATAGGGGATTGTCTCTATTTCTCGATTCACCGCAAAATAAAACAATTAAATGTTGAAGAAAGGCGGATTTCTAATGTATCGTGGGAAATTGCATGAATCTCTATTTCTATGAAAACGAAAAAAATACTTTCATAATAAATTTTTTTGTCAGACGGTGTTTAATTACAAGCGTTTTGATAAACTGTATTTTTTCCCTCAAAACAAAGGAAAAATTTGCTTTTTTCAGGAAAATGTGGTACATTGCCGTATTGAAAATATACCGGGATACTGTTTGGATTCCTTGATAATTAATGATGCAGGAATCTAATTTTGCTGTTGACTGAAAGTCCCGCTTTATTATGGATTGAAACGTGTAAGAACAATGGGAAATGGCAGTACTGAACTTGCATATCTCCGGTAGCGGCAAAAAATTGCAGGGTGAACAATGGCCGAAAACTTGGAAAAACATATCTATAACGAAGACAGTATCAAAACATTAAGTTCTCTGGAACATATTCGATTGCGTCCGGGAATGTATATTGGGCGTATGGGGGACGGTTCTTACCCGGATGACGGGATTTACGTTTTACTCAAAGAAGTTGTCGACAACAGTATCGATGAATATATCATGGGCTGCGGACGCCGAATTGATGTTTCGCTGCAGGATAACAAAGTTACGGTTCGTGATTTTGGACGTGGGATTCCGCCAGGCAAGCTTGTAGAATGTGTTTCTGTGATGAATACTGGCGGGAAATATAACGACGATGTTTTCCAGTTTACCATCGGTTTGAATGGCGTTGGCACCAAAGCTGTGAATGCTTTGTCTGAATACTTTTGCGCTCGGACAATTCGTGACGGCTTTTTTCGACAGGCGGTGTTTCATGAGGGGCATCTCGTTTCGGAAACAGAAGGGGAAACTGAAGAAAAAAATGGAACCGAAATCAGTTTTATTCCCGATCGCACTTTGTTCCCAGATTACCAGTTCCGGATGGAATATATTGAAAAACGGATGTGGATGTATGCTTATTTGAACAGCGGGTTATCCCTGTATTTGAATAATCAGCGTTTTTACTCTAAAAATGGATTGAAGGATTTGCTGGATAATGAAATTGGCGACGGAGCTTTGTATGAAACGATTGCCTATAAGGATGGTACAATCGAATTTGCCCTGTCTCACCAGGATGATTACGGGGAACGTTATTTTTCTTTCGTGAACGGACAATATACGAATGATGGTGGAACGCATTTATCAGCATTCCGCGAAGGTGTACTCAAAGCCATCAATGAGTTTTCCAACAAAAACTTCCAGGCAAATGACGTGCGAGACGGACTGGTCGGAGCAATTGCGATCAAATTGAAAGAGCCGGTATTTGAGTCGCAGACCAAAAATAAGCTTGGCAATACGGATGTGCGTGGCCCTATTGTCGCCGCAGTCAAAAGTGCTATTGTCGATTATCTTCATAAACATCTTGACGAGGCCGAAATTCTTCTCGATAAAGTATCGCGAAATGAACAGCTTCGCCGTCAGATGCAGGCAGCAAAAAAACAATCGCGGGAAAAAGCGAAAAAAATGTCCCTGAAGATTCCGAAGTTGAAGGATTGTAAGCTTCATCGCGGCGATCGCGGAACTGCAAATTTGTCAACAATGCTTTTTTTGACGGAAGGGGATTCTGCGGCGGGAACAATGGTGACATGCCGGAATGTGATGACCCAGGCCATTTTTTCTCTGCGCGGCAAACCATTGAATGTTTATGGTGAAAAAATCGACAAAGTTTACCAGAATGAAGAGCTATATTACATTACTCAAGCGTTGAATATTGAAGACGATTGCGAAAATTTGCGTTATGATAAAGTCGTGATTGCCACAGATGCTGATGTAGATGGGCTGCATATCCGTAATTTACTGATTACCTTTTTTCTGACGTTTTTTGAGCAGTTGGTGCTTTCCGGGCATTTGTACATTCTGGAAACTCCTCTTTTTCGCGTGGCAAACAAAAAGGAAATGATTTATTGCTATAACAATCATGAACGAGATGTTGCGGTAGAGACACTGAAGAAAAAGCGCGGCGGTGAGGTTGAAATTACCCGGTTTAAAGGGCTGGGGGAAATCGATGGATCCGAGTTCGGCGCGTTTATCGGAGAGGATATCAGACTGTTGGAAGTCACCGTGGACAATATGCGTTCAGTCCCGGAACTGTTGAGCTTTTATATGGGCAGTAACACTCCTGAGCGCCGCGAACACATTATGAGCCACCTGGTTTAACGGAGACAATGATAATGGATGAAGAAAAAAGGTTTCCGGACGATCTCCGGGATGGCGACGAACCTGATGTTCCCGGCGTAAATGACGCCAAAAGCTCTACGGCCAATGATTATCTGCGCAGCATGATGAATACCAATTTCATCGAATATGCTTCCTATGTGATCAAAGAACGTGCAATTCCGGATGTCGATGATGGACTGAAACCGGTGCAGAGGCGAATCCTCTGGTCGCTTTTCCGCATGGACGACGGAAAACGGCACAAAGTCGCCAATGTGATTGGCCATACCATGCAGTTTCATCCGCACGGAGATGCTTCTATTGGTGATGCATTGGTGGTTTTAACCAACAAGCATTACTTTATTGAAGGGCAGGGGAACTTCGGTAATCTGATTACCGGGGATGGTGCAGCTGCACCACGTTATATCGAGTGCCGCCTGACACAGTTGGCTCATGATGTGTTATTCAATAATGATATTACCCCTTTTATCGCTTCGTATGATGGACGTAACCCTGAACCGGTGGTGTTGCCATGTAAAATTCCTGCACTTCTGATTCTTGGTTCCGATGGGATCGCCGTCGGAATGGCAACAAAAATTATGCCGCATAACTTCAATGAAGTTCTTCAGGCTGAAATTGCCTGTATCAAGGGTGAACCATTTGCGCTTTATCCGGATTTTCAGCAGGGAGGCTTGATGGATTGCCGTGACTATGGAGACGGTAACGGTAAAATTACTCTGCGGGCAAAAATTGAGATTGACGGTCGGCGTCTGGTGATTCGCGAAATTCCGGCAACGACGACGACAGACAGCTTGATTAAGTCTATTGAAAAAGCGACAGAGAAAGGGAAAATCAAGATCGCTTCAATTCATGACTATACTGCGGAAAAAGTTGAGATTGAAATTATCCCAACGCGAGGCTACGACCCCCAGAAGGCGTTAAAAGCATTGTATACCTATACTGATTGTTCGGTGTCCATCACACCGAATTTGATGGCAATTTGCGATAATACGCCAGTAGTTATGAGCGTTACTGATGTGATTAAACGGCACTCGGAAAAACTGATTCATTATCTAAAACTTGAGTTGGAAATTGAACTTGGCCGTTTGAATGAAGCATATCATGCGAAAACTTTAGCTCAGATTTATATTGAAAATCGCTTGTATAAACGCATCGAAGAATGCGAGACTCAGGAAGAAGTAATTCACGAAACGTATGCCGGGTTGGAGCCATTCCGTCATTTGTTGAAACGCGACATCAATGACGACGATATTGAAAAACTTCTCGATATTAAAATTCGCAAAATTTCTCTTTTTGACATTCGCAAAAATCAGAGCGATCTTCAGACGATTCTCAAGGATATTGCAGCAGTTGAAAAGAAGTTAAAAAATTTAAAAAAGGTTGCTGTAGATTACCTGGAGGGAATCCTTGCCAAATATGGTGCAATGTATCCCCGTAGAACGCAAATCGAAACCTTTGAAAAAATTGATCAGAGACAGGCGGCACTGAATAATATCAAAGTAGGTTGGGATCGCAAAAATGGATATATCGGGACGGCAGTGCACGGTAATCCCGATGACACTGTAACCTGCAATGAATTTGATTTGCTGTTGTGCGTTGAGCGTGATGGGAAATATAAGATTATTGATATCCCGGAGAAATTGTTTGTTGATAAATTGTATGCGTTTCGCCGTAATGATCCACGAATAGAACTTGGTATTGTTTATTCCGAAAAGAAAAGTCATAAATTTTATGGGAAACGGGTTGTAATCGACCAGTTTATCAAGGAAAAAGAATATCGGATTTGTCCTGAAGGCAAATCCGATATTCTTTTTCCTTGATAAAC